>CADBOL010000213.1 GCA_902796295.1 Oscillospiraceae bacterium | reverse complement strand
ATACCCACAAGCATGATGATACCCTGGATAAAGTCGTTTGTCGCTGTTGCCATATATCCGCCGACGATAACATAAACCGCCGTGAGAACCGCCATCATTATAACGCATACAGAGTAGGGAACTCCGGGGTATGCCATATGGAAAAGACGTGAAAGTCCGTTATAGAGCGAAGCTGTGTAGGGTATAAGGAAGAGGAAGGTTATCATGGAAGCGGCAACCTTGAGGCCTCTTGATCTGAATCTTGAGCCGAAGAAATCGGGCATCGTCTTTGAAGAGAGTGACTGGGTCATTATTCTCGTTCTTCTGCCGAGAATGCTCCAGGCGAGAAGCGAGCCGATGAAAGCGTTTCCGAGACCTATCCAGGTGGATGAAACGCCGAAGTTCCAGCCGAACTGACCGGCGTAGCCGACGAATATAACAGCCGAGAAATAGGATGTGCCGTAGGCAAAGGCGCTGAGCCACGGACCTACCGAGCGTGAGCCGAGCACAAATCCGTTGACGTCGGTCGCGTGTTTTCTTGAGCGGATTCCGATAAAAATCATCAGCGCAAAAAACAGAACGATTAATATCGAAGTAATTGTCATTGTGGTGTTCATAGGGCATCGAGCCTCCGTTCGTTTTATAGTTTCCCCAATTAACGATTAAAAATAATTTTAACAGAATACCGGGCAGGTGTCAAGGAAAATACACTCTGCCCGGCAATTTTATTATATTACATTATTAATAATATGTTTCGTTAATGTTTATACAGGTTTGCCGTCTTTGAGCACTATGACTCCGACACCGTAACCGACCTTGTTTCCGTCCATAAGCCAATTTTTGTATGCCGCGCGCAGCTTGGTGTCCGCAGGTCTTTCTTCAAGCGGCAGGTCGGAGTAATGGCCCCAGATTCTCCAGTCATCGCTGAAATTATCTTTTTCCTTCCACTCAAAAATCTCAAAGTCCCGGTAGAATTTCATTATATTTGAGCCGGGGTCAAGGAATTCCTCATGTTTCGGGAAGAGAAGCCAGGAGCCGCAGGTCAGTATCAGATAACCTTTTGAAGTGCGGATGTCTTTGAAAAATTCATACGCTCTTTTGTATGAATCCATGCGCACATCATCTGTCAGCGGAACTCCCGATGAGGGAATGTGAAAGTTGAGACAGGGCTGACCTTTTTTGATTTTAACTCCGCTCTTTGTCGTGTAATTCATCCTGAAGTCGCTGTATTCATACTGGAATCTTCCGAGCGCAAAGCGGTTCATCCTGAGAAATCCGTCATTCCAGTCGGCAACGAAAGTGCCGACCTGATGCTCACATTCGATACATTCGACGAGCTTGTATTTCAGGTCGCAGACGCCGTTCCAGTAAATTTCCTCATCGATTCCCTTTTCTCTGTACCGCTTATGAAGCAGCTCACAGCAGACCATGAGAAAAACTTCGTCAAGGGTATAGGGATGTATCCCGTATTCCCCGGCAAGTTTCTCGATTTTTCTGATATAGTGCGAAAGAGAGGCCCGGCCGTACATATAGTTTTTTCTTATCTTTTCAAACTTTTTCCCGAATTCCTCTTCCGTATCGAGGCGGTGCGCAACTCCCTCAAGCACGGGGATTGCGTCTTCGGGATAACCGGTGCGCTTTTCTATTTCTCTGAAGTGATCGTTTAAATATTTCATAGTCCGATTCCGGTTTTCCTGATTATTTGAGCATTCCTTTTTCTTCAACGGGCTCGCCGTCTCTGAAATAAACTCTCGGCACGCGTTTATTCACGCGGCAGGGGAGCTCATAGTTGAATGAGTGGGCGGCGTTTGAGACCTCTTCCATTGAGAGCACCGCGTCACCCTGCCTGCCGACAAGCGTAACCTCATCTCCCGGTTTGCAGTCAATTCCGGTGACATTCACCATAAACTGATCCATGCATACCCTTCCGGTTATGGGCGCATACTTCCCGTTGATAATGACTCTGCCGAGATTTGAGAGGCATCTCGGGTATCCGTCGGCATATCCGACCGGGATTGTCGCTATTTTCGTATCGGCTTCGGTTTTGAAGGTGCCGCCGTATGAAATCTCTCTGCCCGGCTCAAGAGTCTTGACATGGCTGATATAAGTTTTCCACTCCATGACCGGCTTTATTGAGAGCAGAGCCGGGTCAACCTCGTCTGAGGGATAGAGACCGTAAAGGATTATTCCCATGCGGCACATATCAAAGTATTCGTCAAAATTCATTATGCCGGCGGAGTTATTGAGATGCTTTACCGGGATTTGAATATCTCTCTCCTCAAGCAGTCTGACAAACTCCTTGTATCTTTCCCTCTGAGCTTTCGCTCTTGTCAGGTCTGCTGCGTCGGCGGTCGCGAAATGCGAAAACAGGCCCTCGGCGTAAATACCGGGAAGGGCGGTGATTTCTTTGCATATATCCGCGCTTTCGGGAGTGACCTGAAAACCTATGCGGCTCATGCCGGTGTCGATGCAGAAGTGGAAGGGAACTGTCTTGCCCTGCCTGACCGCCTCGGCTGAAAGAGCACGCGCGTCATCAATATTGAAAACGGGGATTCTTATATCATATTTTACAATCTGCTCATAATCCCAGGGGAAAACCCTGCCGAGAATCAGCACGGGAGCTTTTACCCCGGCAAGCTTGAGCTCAACGGCTTCCTCCGTGCAGGCGACTCCGAAGAAATCAGCTCTGCCGTCAAGGAACTTACCGATTTCGGCGGCTCCGTGACCGTAGGCATCCGCCTTTATCACGCAGAGAACCTTCACATCGTCCGGCAGCTTGTTTCTCACGGAATTATAATTATACTCGATGTTGTCGAGATTTATCGCAGCGTAAGTTCTGTGCTTTATCATTTTATCGCCTCAGACAGTTTAACTGTTTCTATATCATTTTCCGCAAACGCTTTATTCAGCGCCTTAACAAAGTCGAGAGCTTTTGCGCTGTCACCGTGAACGCAGACGGAGTGTGCCTCGATGTCAACATCCTCGCCTGTATATGCCCTGACTTTGCCCTCTTTGACCATACGGATAACTCTCTCGATTGCCTCGTTTTCATCGGTAATCATTGAGCCCTCAAGAGTTCTCGCGCGCAGGGTGCCGTCCGCTTCATAAGCTCTGTCGGCAAAAACCTCGCTTGCATATCTGAGACCTCTCTGCTTCGCGGCTTTTATCATCTCGGAGCCTGAGAGAGCAAGAAGAATCAGATCGCTGTCACAGTCTCTGACCGCGTCAACTATCGCGAGCGAGAGAGCGGGGTCTTTTGCCGCCATATTATACATGGCGCCGTGAGGTTTCACATGCTCGAGCT
>CADBOL010000212.1 GCA_902796295.1 Oscillospiraceae bacterium | reverse complement strand
TATCGTGATGCTCACGATTGAAGAGCCGACAACTGCCGATTTCGCCACAAGAGGAACGGGCTTATATGAGCTGTCGAGTTTATATAAACCATCAAAAACCAGACCGGTAATCTGCGAATTTATTATCGTTTCGCAGAGAGTGGGATTCAGGGAGTCGTTCTTTGAGTATGCAAGTTTGAGCGTATTCTGCTCACCGGTGCTTTCGGGATCTGTCGTTTTTGCACCCGGCTTTTTGACAGGTGTTCCCGAGCAGGAGACGAGAAGCGTGAGCAGAAGCACCGCTGTCATAAGGATGGAAAGAATCTTTTTCATATATATAAATCCTGTTTTCTTAAAATTAGTCTATTATATTATACAGTAAATATATTTTTTTGTAAACTGTATTTTATTTATAATTTTAAATTGATTTTTTATAACTTTTTATTGTTGTAATTTTACTGTTATAAGAGTATAATAATTCCGTTCAATACTCACAGAGGAGCAATGCAAATGAAACTCGGAATTGTCGGTCTGCCGAATGTCGGCAAAAGCACGCTTTTTAATGCGATAACAAACGCGGGAGCGCAGAGCGCAAACTACGCTTTCTGCACCATAGAACCAAATGTGGGAGTGGTTGCCGTTCCCGATGAGAGACTCGATAAGCTGGCTGAGCTGTATAATCCTGTAAAAGTTACGCCCGCATTTATCGAATTTGTTGATATAGCCGGTCTCGTAAGAGGTGCCTCAAAAGGCGAGGGGCTCGGCAACAAATTCCTTTCTCATATCAGGGAGACAGATGCCGTCATACATGTTGTCAGATGTTTTGAAAATGATGATATAGTTCATGTTGACGCGAGCATTAACCCCGAGCGCGATATCGAAACAATCAACCTCGAGCTCATTTTCTCCGATATTGAAATGGTTGAGCGAAGAATCGACAGAGTGTCGAAAGCGCTCAAGGGCGATAAATCCCTTGCGGGAGAGCTTGAATTTCTGAAACGTGTCAAAGACGAGCTTGAAAACAATGTGCCCGCGAGAAATATTGAGTGTGACGAAAATGAAAAGGCAATGCTTGCGGAGGTTGCGCTTCTGACCGCAAAGCCCGTCATATACGCCTGCAATCTCAGTGAGGATGATTTTGCAAACGGTATAGATAATAACGCGAATTATAAAAAGGTCTGTGAAATTGCCGCGGCTGAGGGCAGTGAAGTGCTACCGATATGTGCCGAGCTTGAGGCGGAGATTGCATCTCTCAGCCCGGACGAAAAGGAAATGTTCCTGAGCGAGCTCGGAGTTGCGAGCGGCGGACTCGATCTGCTTGTCAAGAAGAGTTATGCCCTTCTCGGGCTCATATCATACCTGACTGCGGGGCAGCCCGAGGTCAGAGCGTGGACGATTAAAAACGGGACAAAAGCTCCCCAGGCGGCGGGCAAGATTCACTCCGATTTTGAAAGAGGATTCATCAGAGCCGAAGTTATCGCCTATGACGATCTTATCAGACTCGGTTCAATGGCTGCGGCAAGAGAGAAGGGCCTTATCAGGAGTGAAGGCAAGGATTATGTAATGAAAGACGGCGATGTCGTTCTTTTCAGATTTAATGTATAGGAGAGAAATAAAATGGAGAAAAAATCACTTATCGAAAAGAAGGGCTTCGCGTGCTTCGCTCTGCTCTTCGGTATCTGGGGACTGCTTATTATGGCTCACCATATTGTAAGCTATGAAGCCATTCTCAGACCTTTTATGGATTATCTTATCGAAAACAAGGTAATCACAAACGATCTCAACGGAATAACATTCCTCAGGATGTTTACGAACGAATCAAACATACTTGTCGATATTTTCCTTGTGCTGTTTGCGTGCGGGATTTTCGGGAACGAAAAGCTCTACAAGCTGACCCACAATGAGCTTCTCAGAGGCGCGATTACGCTGAATATCGCCGTGACCGGCATCATCTATTTCACCGTTCTTCTCCCGAGCAGCTCATCCTTCCCCTCAGAGGTAAACGGCGTTAGCACCGGCGGAATGTGGTTCTCAAATGTTGTCAATATCTGGGATCATCTCATTACTCCGGTATTCTTCACCGCTTTCTGGTTTTTCCCTGTTGAGAAGAAAAAAATTCCCGTTGTGAAGTACGGTCTCTGCTACCTTGTTTATCCCATCTGCTATTTTATCATGTGCATAATTCTCGGCTCGATAGACGGCTTTTATCCCTATCCCTTCCTCAACGGCAGACAGATGTGGGATTTCATCCCCGGGCTCAAAGAGCAGCCTTATAACCCGGCGACCGGCGTGCTGCTTCTTGTGGCGGTTGTCGTAATCCTCTCCGGAGTTTTCTTTGCGGTCGGATGCGCGCTGAACGCGATTCATAACGCGAGGGTAAAAAAATACCTTCAGACAGCGGAGAACAGTGACGCGCAGTGAACTGAAAAGCACAGAAAGGAAAAAGAATGGAAGCTCTCATAAGTATTCTGCTTACATTCACTACTCTTGCCGGCGGTCTTGCCTCTCAGATTGATTTCATATTCAACCCGCAGAAGTACAATGCGATTGAGCTTGATACTTCCGCCGTTCCCGCGCCGGTGGAGGAGCCATCGGAGGATTCATTCATACAGCTTTCTCAGGTTAAAATGCACTACCGTATCTACGGAAGCGGAAAGACGCCGCTTGTGCTCATTCACGGAAACGGCGGCAGCGTGAATTCTCTCAAAGAGGCGGCATCATATCTCGCGAATGACTATACCGTTTATCTCCCCGAGAGCAGGTGCCACGGGCAGAGCAGCGACCCCGGTGAAATCTCATATGAGCTCATGGCAACGGATTTAAAAGAATTCATCGAGGCGATGGGTCTTGAAAAGCCCGTAATAATGGGACACAGCGACGGCGGAATCAACGCGATAACCCTCGCCGCAATGTATCCCGATATTCCGGGAGCGATAATCTCAACCGGAGCAAATTCACACCCGAAAACATTCAAGCTTTATTTTCCGCTCGGAGTGGCGGTTAAAAATCTGTTTAAGCCGGACAAGCTTAATGATATGATGCTCACTCTGCCTGATTTTACCCCGGAGTACCTTTCGAGGATAACCTGCCCGGCATATATTGTCGGCGGTCAGTTTGATATCATGTGGATAAGCGACACGGTGTATATTCACGAGAATATCAAGGGCAGCGATATGGCGATAGTGAAAGGCGCAAGCCACAGCACCTATATGTCGCAGGACGGTAAAAAGGCCTATGTGCTCGCGACACAATGGCTGAATGAAAAAGGAATATAATAACAAAAACCCCTTCCGGATTTTTTCGGAAGGGGTAAAAAACATCTGTTAAAATTTGAAAAAGAACGGCATGTCATTGATATCTGCGGTAGCAATCCATTGAAAGAAAGCTATTAACAGATTTTCAAATTGGTCGACAACAAGCCCATAAATATGGTGCAGCATAATTATTTCACCATGCTGGCGACTTCTGCCGCGAAGTCATCGGCTTTCTTTTCAATGCCTTCGCCCTTTGCAAAACGGGTGAAGCCTGTGATGGTGATGTTTGCGCCGAGCTTTTTGGCTACGTCTGCGATATATCCGCCTACAGTACCGTCAAAGATATCGGTACGTACGAACGGCTGATCAAGAAGGCAGATTTCCTTGAGCTGCTTGTTGATTCTTCCGTCGACAAGGCCGCCGAAAATCTTATTCTCAAGGATTTCTTCCTTTGCTTTGAGAGCAAGGTCAGCAAGAACAGCGGGAGCATCCTTTGAAAGGAAATTGAAGAGGAATTTATTCTGCTTCTGCTCTTCATAAGCTGCGCAGTCTTCATCGCTCCAGAGTTTATCGCCGATCGCCTTCTCGATAAGTTTGAGGAGAATGGGCTTGGGAAGTGAATCCGGCTTGTTGAGAGCGCTCTCAACGGTGATCTTCTTGAGATTCTCAAGCTCAGCTTCGGAGATATCTTCCTTGCGGAGATACTCGGGGCTCATAGCCGCGACCTGCATCGCAACATTTTTGCCCATCTCAGCGAATTCGGGCTTGTCTGCAGCGTCGGTATCAAAAGATACAAGAACGCCGACTGAGCCGCCGCCGTGAATGTAAGAAACGGCTGTGCCTTCAACGAGCGCGAAACGGCGGAGCTGAAGGTTTTCGCGGATTTTAAGGAAAAGCTCCTGGATAGCGTCTGCAACGCTGATGCTGCCGTCTGCGATTGTCGCTGCGCTGAGCGCCTCAACATCGGCAGGTCTGACAGCTACAACTGTCTTTGCTATCTGATTTGCAAGAGCTTTGAAATCGGGGTTGTTGCCGACAAAGTCGGTCTCACAGTTGAGCTCGACAAGAGCGGAAGCGCCTGCCTCGGTGTAAACGCCGATTGTGCCTTCTGCCGCGATTCTGCCTGCCTTCTTCGCTGCGGATGCAAGACCCTTTTCGCGAAGGATTTCAACTGCTTTATCCATATCGCCGTCAGCTTCCTGGAGAGCCTTTTTGCAGTCCATCATGCCGACATTTGTTCTCTCTCTGAGAGCTGCAACATCTTTAGCTGTGAATGCCATTTATTATTCCTCCTCTGCCTTTGCTTCTTCTGCTTCTTCAGCTGTTTCCTCTGCTGCGGGAGCTTCATCGGCTTGTGCAGCGGGAGCGCTTGTTTCACCCTGTCTGCCTTCGATGACAGCGTCTGCCATTGCGCCTGCGATAAGCTTGACAGCGCGGATGGCGTCGTCGTTGCCGGGGATAACATAGTCAACCTCATCGGGGTCGCAGTTTGTGTCAACTATCGCTACGATGGGGATGCCGAGCTTCTTTGCTTCAAGAACAGCTATCTTCTCCTTACGGGGGTCAACGATGAACATTGCAGCGGGCTGCTTTTTCATCTCGGTGATACCGCCGAGGAATTTCTCGAGCTTTTCGATTTCGAGGCTGAGTTTTGTAACTTCTTTTTTGGTCAAGCGGTCAAATGTGCCGTCCTGCTCCATGGCCTTTAACTGACTGAGACGGCCGATTCTCTTTTTGATGGTGTTGAAGTTTGTAAGCATACCGCCGAGCCAGCGGGCGTTAACATAAGGCATATTGCAGCGGACTGCCTCTTCCTTGATGGAATCCTGAGCCTGCTTCTTTGTGCCTACGAAAAGAATGTCGCCGCCGTCTGCCGCGATCTCACGGACGAAAAGATAAGCTTCTTCAAGCTTCTTAACGGTCTTCTGAAGGTCGATGATGTAGATACCGTTACGCTCCGTGAAAATGTACTCCGCCATCTTCGGGTTCCATCTTCTGGTCTGGTGACCGAAGTGAACGCCTGCTTCAAGCAATTGCTTCATTGATACTACTGACATGATTTTTCCTCCTTAGTTATTTTGTATCTTATGTCAGACACAACCGCCGCAAGGCCTGATATTGAAACGGAAAAGCTTCCGCACTGTCAATAAAAAAAGCCCTGCGTGTGAATTGCCACAAAAGTATATCACACGCAAAGCTGTATTTCAAGTATTATTTTACAATTATTTGTAATTATTTTTATTACTGATATATACGCAGGGATATTGCCGCGCGGTTACTGTGCAAGTCCGCCTGTGAGCATCGGGATAATCCTCGCGATGAATTTGATGAACATCGAGAGCAGATTCATAATCATCGTTATATAGTCGCCTCCGCCGCCGGACGGGAGCAAAGAGCTTATCGGATCCGGCTCGGGGGGCTTTTCGGAAACCGTAATCGGAATTGTTTTTTGCTGGATGTAATCGGTGTATCCGCCGGATGCCCGTGAATCGGGAACCGAAACGGTGAGTGTAGCGGTTACCGAGGCCTGACCGAGAGCGACTGTCGTCACATTGCCGTAGGAGTCAACTTTGAGCACTTCTTCATTTGATGATGCCCAGGTTACGCCGCCGACCCTGCATCCCGCATTGAGAAACTCCGCGGAATCAAAGAAAGCGGACATCTGCGCGGTTTCTCCGAGATAGACATTGAGCTTTGACGTGTGCACTCTGAATCTTTCGGGAGCAGTGCCGTCCTTGATATAATAAAAGCTTTTATCAACATTGCCGTCGATGCCGGGCACGGTCTCTTTGCTTGAATACTGCCACATGGTGTAGTCGCCGTCATATTTCGCGCTGTCTGAGAAAGACGCGAGCCAGACCGGATACTGAAGAGAAGCGGCATTGATTTTATTTGCAAACATATACGGATTTGCGTAAACCATACCGCTGTAGCCTGCGGATACAACGCGGTCGCAGAATGCGTTGCACATGGAGGTTATCTGATATGATGTCAGCCTCGCGTTATAGAATCTGCCTGTATAGTTTCCGCCGCTCTCGGCGAACTCACAGTCATACGCCACCGGTAGCTTGAGGTCGAATCCCGAGATGAGTCCGATTACATAATCCGCCTCTTCGATTGCCTCGGCGTTGCTTGTAGCCTGGGTATAGAAGTATACGCCTACATCGAGACCGGCGGCAATTGCTCCGCTGACATTTGCGCGGAATTTGCTGTCGGTATTGAGAGCGCCGTCAGAGCCGTATCCTCTGTAACCGGCGCGGACCATAGCGTATTTTATTCCTGATGCCGCGACGGATGACCAGTTGATATCGCCGTTATGTGATGAGACATCGACAACTTCGGCTCTTGTGTAGCCGGTGCTGAATTTCGAGTCGTGAACATAGACAATCTCTTCCTGAGTGCTGTTTTTTGATGCTGTGCCCCCGTTTTCAAATCTGCCGCTCATCGGGTCGTCATAAAGCGCATTGACCGTAGGCAGAATAACCGTGCAGAGCATGATTATGCTCAGTATGGTGCACAGGGCTGATTTGAATGACTTTTTCATATTTCCTCCGTTGTATTATATACGAAATATCTGCGGATGTAGTTTATTATTATATCACGGAAAAATAAGAAAATGTTAATAAAAATAAAATTTTAGCAGGATTCAGTCCGCCCATTCAAAGTTTTCTTTTCCGGCGCCGAGTTCAAAATGATACTTCACAATGCCCAGATCGAGCTTAGTGTATACGAAAAGACCTGCTTTTGCACTGACCTTATCGCCTTCAAGTTTCAGGCGGAATCTCTGCTGGTTGATTGCCGTGGGTGCCGTTAAAGCAGCTTTCACACCGTTTATAAACCACTCGGGCGATGAATCGACGGCGTTTGAGACCTCGCTGATTGATTTGGATTTTCTCTCGTGTCCCTGAGTTTCGCCGTAGCCGAGTGCTATGACAATGTGAAGCTTTTCACCTTTTGCGGGTTTTATATCAACTCCGCCTTTTTTGTAGCTCATTGCCGCCCAGCAGGTGTTGAGACCGAGTGACTGAGCGAAAAGAACAAGCTCTTCACCGTAATATCCGATTTTTTCATCTGCATCAGACGGCCCCACCATGGCAAAATAATTTTTGCAGTTTTTGAAAATGCCGTATCCGGGTTCGCTGACCTTGAAGCATTTGGGCTCTTCTGTAAAAAGAGCGATATGAAGCCCGCTTTTGCGGTTCACCTCTTCGGTTTTTTCTCTCAGAGCCCTGACCTTTTCCTCTTCAATCGGTTTGTCAAGATAGCTTCTGACAGAGTGGCGTGAGAGCATCAGCTCATAATCAGTCATTGTCAAACACCTCCGAGCACGCTTTTAATTCCCTGATTATTTCAATGTGCTGCGGGCATGCTCTCTCACACTGTCCGCACTCTATGCAGGCGTTTGCCCTGCCGCTGTCTTTGACCGCGGCTTCATAGTCTCTTTTTCCGTCTTCAATCCTGCCGAATACAACCTGATTGTTTCTGGCGGCAAAGATTGCGGGAATCGGAATACTCATCGGGCAGCCGCCGGTGCAGTATTTGCAGGCGGTGCAGGGGATTGATTTCACATCGTTGAATGCTTTCTGCGCCGTCCTGATAATATTTCTTTCCTCCTCGCTCAAAGGTGAGAAGTCTTTCATATAAGACAGATTGTCAAGCATCTGGGCTGTGTTTGACATGCCCGAGAGCACACTGAGAACGCCGTCAAGTGAGGCGGCGAATCTTATTGCCCAGGATGCATATGATGCGTTCGGATTTGCCTTGTCAAACACCTCCCTGACTTTTTTGGGAGGATCGGCAAGGCTTCCGCCTTTGACGGGCTCCATGATTACAATCTGTTTATTGTGTTTTCTTGCGACTTCATAGTTTTCTCTTGCGCGAACTTTGGGGCTTTCCCAGTCGCAGTAATTGATCTGAAGCTGAACGAAATCCACGTCGGGGTGTTCGGTCAGGAGCTCATCAAGAAGCGCGGGCCCTCCGTGAAATGAAAAGCCGTAATTCTTTATCCTGCCGGATTTCTTTTCCGCTTTGACAAAATCCCAGAGCTCGAATTTATCATATCTGCCGTGGTTTCTCTCCATCAGAGAGTGAAGCAGATAATAGTCAAAATAGCCGGCGCCTGTTCTCTTTAAGCTTGTTTCAAATTGTGAAAGGGCCATCTTTTTGTTTACGGCTATTGAGGCATTAAGCTTTGTTGCGAGGATAAAACTCTCACGCGGATATCTTTCAACGAGCGCTTTTCTTGTGGCATCCTCCGAGCCGGGATAGACAAACGCCGTGTCGAAGTATGTTCCGCCCGCCCCGATGAAAAGATCCACCATTTCGCATGTTTCATTTATATCTGTTATTATTCCTTTTTTGGGCAATCTCATCAGTCCGAATCCGAGTTTCATTTTTATTCCTCCGTTAATATATATATTTTTAATTGGTTATCATTCCGATTCAGTCTGCGGGGTGTTCCAGATTACTCTTGCCGCATTGCTGCAGTACGCCGCAATGTATTCGGGAGATTCTTTCATTCCTGCCTTGAACCATTCAATTATTACTTTTTTGATCATTGATTCAATAACGATAGTGTCATAGCGATTCTCGCTAGTTTCCTGCAGCAGAAACTGTTCCAGATATGTCGGGCCGCACAGAATTTCAAAAACAATCTGATTTGAGTTTAAAAGGAGCTTTACGGTTGAGGCGTTTTTTTTGATGCTGTTAAGCAGATCAAGTAAAAGGGCCCTGCCGTCGCGGTTGTATTTTTTTCCCTCAAAAAAATCATTCAGCTTTTTTATCACACCGGCGCCGAGTTCTTTAAGAACATCCTCTTTGCTGTCATAGTTTCTGTAAAATGCGGTACGTGAAACACCGGCTTTTCGGACTATTTCGGTGACGGTAATCTTTTCAAAAGGCTTTTCGGCGCAGAGAAGAACAACAGCCGTGACAATGGATTCTTTTGTGATTTTTTTGCTTTCCTCGTTTGAAAGCCTGAGGAGCTCTTCGTTTGTAAGATTTCTTATAGCTTCCATAATATGTCCTTTCGATGATACAGTTTTTTGCTTAATTGTACACTCCGAGTGTTAAAATATTGACATAATCCGGTTTTGAGGTTACACTTGACACATCACATTGATTATATGATATTTTGTCTTTCTTGTCAACACAAAACGACCCGTGGGGAAAGTTAAGTATATATTGCGGCGAAAGACTGTGATCGGTTTGATCTGACAGATGACAGGTACCATATAACTGCTGATTGTCCGGGTCGCTTTCTGCGGCCCGGATATGCTTTACAACCGGTCCCGGAATATGTTATAATATACAATACATTATATATTTATATTTCCGGGGACAGAAACATTATGAAACTGACAGGTGATTTTTCATATGAAAACAACGGCAGGCGCCGGATTATCCTGAGGCTCTGCGAAGATGAACAGGTGACGGATACCGTTTCTTGTCTGGCTGCTCTTTTTGAAGAGCCTTCGGTAATACTGTACAGTGACAGGGAATACATCCTTCCGGTAGCCGTGGGCAGAGACAGTGCGAGATTGTCCGAATCAATCGGCGAAATCAGACCCGGACGTATAGAAATCGGTGAGGGAAGAGGAAAATGCGATGTTTTTTACACCGTAAATCCGGGTTCCCGTGATTTGATTTGCTTCGGTCCCATAGACTACGATTTTTATGAAAAACTGATTAAATCCGGGCTGAAAATTACTTTTTAGGCGGTTTTTCGGGGAAAAAATTAAAAAAATGTAATAATTTGTAAAAAAATTTCAAAAAAAGCTTGATTTTTTCATTTGGATGTATTAGAATAAGGCGTACTATATGATGTATCATTATGTAGTTGCATACACAATATGTACTGTTTATGAACAAGAGAAAAGTGAGGTGATCGGAAAGGCTCTGGATGTTCACAGTAAACGGCTATTTTATTCTATCGGCTTTGCTTAAGTGATAACACATCAAAAAGCTAACTAATCATAATATATGGCCATGTATTGTGAAAAATTGCTCACACGTCCTGTTTAGCTGGCAGGAACGAACTTCTTTTTAGATATCGATATCTAAAAACCCTACAAAATGGAAATACTGAAGGGAATTGTAACTATGAAGAAATTAATTGCAGTAATCTTAGCATTCATTCTCACATTCTCGATCGGTACTATGGCATTTGCAGCGGAAACCGCCAAATCGTCAGGCAGTGATGCTCCCACAGCTTATACCTGCCCGGTTTGCGGAAAGGTTTACACAAGTATCACAGACTATAACTATTGTCTTGATAACCACAGGGACCCCAACGGATACTTTGTATGCCAGGAATGCGGCAGAAAATACGAGAATCCCGATGCTTATGTTGCCGATCTCAACAACCACAAAAACGATAAAGAATATGTCTGCGCTACATGCGGCGCAAGTTTCAGAAACAAAGAAGCTTACAATGAGCACCTTGCCACACACAACAATACAGGTGACCATTATTGGACAAAGTATATAGGTCTCAAGCTTCCCGAAATCATGGATAAGTTCTTTAACTACATCCAGGCATCGGGCTTCCTTGGAACCCTCAATGATCTCTTTTGGGATCTCTATAGCAGAGTTATTGAAGTAGTTATGAACGGCGCAGGTGCTGCAGGTGAAGCTGAGGTTGCAGGCGCTGCCGAGAGACTCGACGCGGCAATCGCAAAGCTTAACCTTCCCGCAGCCGATTTACTTAACTTCAACGGCTTTATGAGCACCATCAAAGAAAAAATCAAGGATCTCTATGCTAACAACAGAGAGACAGCTATAGAAGAAACCACTAATGCAGAAGCTCCTGTAGATACCGGTTCCGCATCAGCGGGTATGGCAGTATTTGCCATTATCTCCGCAGCGGCTGCAGCAGCTTATGTTTGCTCCAAGAAAAAGGCGTAAGTCTTTATGAAAGTGCCGGCCCGGCCGGCCTTTCCCGACACGCCGGAGCGTGATCACGCGTATTGGAGTGTTATCACTTAAGCAGAGTTGATAGAATCCCGTCTCGCCAGAGGCGGGTTTTTCATTCATTTACGGAGCGGATATTATGGATAACGGGATTATCAGAGAACTGAAGAATATGGCGGACGGCGAATACCGTGAGTTTCATCTGAAGCTGACGCCGGGAGTAGACCCGGGGTGTGTGCTGGGAGTGCGTACTCCGGAACTCAGGCAGTTTGCCCGGAAACTGATAAAAGAGAATAATACAGATGAATTCTTATCGTCTCTTCCGCATTATTACTTTGACGAAAACCGCCTTCACGCATTTATAATCAGCGAAATCAAAGATTTTTACGAATGTATCAGGCGGGTGGAGGAATTCCTGCCTTATGTTGACAACTGGGCTGTCTGCGATCAGCTTCTTCCGAAGACATTCGGAAAACACCGTGACAGGCTTTTGCCTTATGCCGAAAAATGGATTGACTCCGGAGAAACATACACGGTGCGTTTCGGAATCGGAGTGCTGATGAATCATTTTCTCGATGATCTCTTTGATGTTTCATATGCCGTAAAAGTTGCCGGGATAAAGTCGGACGAATACTATGTCAATATGATGAGGGCCTGGTACTTTGCGACGGCTCTCGCAAAGCAATATGACAAAACGCTGCCTTTTATTGAAGAAAAAAAGCTTGATGTGTTTACGCATAATAAGGCCATTCAGAAATCTTTGGAAAGCTTCAGGATAAGTCAGGATCACAAAGATTATCTTCGTACTTTGAAAATCAAATGACATATGAAATATAACGATATTTACAATGCGGTAAAAAGAATACCGGCGGGCAGGGTTGCAACTTACGGTCAGATTGCCGCTCTTGCGGGCAATCCCAAGGGAGCACGAGCTGTCGGAAACGCGCTTCATAACAATCCGTTTCCCGGTGAAATCCCTTGCTGGAGAGTAGTTAATTCAAAGGGATATTTATCCGGAAGCTTTGCTTTCGGCGGGATTGGGGCGCAGGCTGAGCTGCTTAAAAATGACGGAGTAGAGGTTCGTGATAACAGGGTTGACCTTAAAGTATATATTGCGGATTTTTCGGGCGGGAGTGAATTCAGATGAAAAGATGCGTAATAGTCGGAGGGGCACAAATAAAGAGATATGACATTTCAAAGTCATATCTCAGAGAAGACGATTATATGATTTACTGCGATTGCGGCTTAAAACACCGGGACGGACTCGGCAGAGATGCCGATCTTATTATCGGCGATTTTGATTCATATGATAACCCTCACAGTGATACGGAAACAATAGTTCTTCCCACAGTCAAGGATGATACCGACACCGTTTATGCCATGAAGGAAGCGCTGAGCCGGGGATTTGATGATTTTCTGTTTCTCGGAGTTTTCGGGGGGCGATTTGACCAGACTCTCAGCAATCTGTCCATGCTTCTTAAGCTCTTTAAACTCGGCAAAACCGCCCTTGCGGTTGATGACCGGGGCGAAACCGAAATATTCGGCAGCAAAAAAGTATATATTGAAGATAAATACAGATTCTTTTCGGTTATAGCATACGCATCAGACATAAAAGGAGTAAACATAAGAAACGCCAGATATCCGCTTGAAAATGCCGATGTCACCGTTGACTGGTCATTCGGTGTCAGTAATGAGGTGCTTCCCGGAAAAACAGCCGAGGTCTGGGCCGATGAAGGCACCCCGGTTCTTATTAAAATTTTCAGATAGTGCCGGCGGAACCGTTTCTGATTTCTTTTATCATTTCTTTCATTTCATCATCGATTATTTCTTCTTTATAAAAGAATTCATCATCGCGGTCACCGATTTCCCGCAGTACTCTGCATGGGTTTCCTACGGCGACGGTGTTTGGAGGAATATCCTTTGTCACAACACTTCCGGCGCCTATCACGCAGTTTTCCCCTATGGTGACTCCGGGGACGATTACGGTGTTTGCGCCTATCCAGACGTTTCTGCCGATATGCACGTCTTTATTGTACTGATAAGATTTTGAGCGGATTTCCGGGTTGACCGGATGATTCGCTGTTGCGACTGTAACATGAGGGCCGAAGAGAACGCGGTCTCCGACGAATATCTCACCGTCGTCCACCAGCGTGAGGCCGAAATTCGCATAGATATTGCTGCCGAAATGGACATGACGGCCGCCCCAGTTAGCGTAGAACGGAAGCTCAATATAGCAGTTTTCGCCGCACTCGGCAAAGACCTCTTTCATATATTTTTCCTTGCCGGCGTAATCGGTCTGGGAGAGAGCGTTGAATTCCCTGAGTTTCACCTGATACGGAATTTGAACGCTCATTATTTCATCTGCTCCCGGGTCATAAATCATACCCGCTTTCATTCTTTCTGTATGTGTCATTTCATCACCTTGCATTTATTTGTTAAGGGTATTATATCATATCCTTATTTCACTCTCAATACTCTGAAATCGTTATTTTTCCGCACCGGATAAATACGCTGTTTTTTCTTAATATTATTTAAATTAATTCATATTAAAATTCATATTTTATTAATAAATAACTTATATAATAACTCTGTATTTAAAGTGTGTATTTTGGAGTCTTTATGGATGCTTTTTACAAAGTGAAGGAATTCAGTACCATCAGAGAGCTCATTGATATGAGTGCCGCTGCGTATTCGAATCTCCCCGCATTTGAAATCAAAAAGAAAAAGCAAAACTACATAATCACTTTCAGAGAATATCTCGAAGATTTAAACGCTTTTACCTCTGCCGTGATTGAGCTCGGGCTTGACGGCGGAGCTGTTGCTGTCTGCTCCGATAACAGGTATGAATACGCCGTGACTTATATCGGCACAATTCTTGCAGGCGGTGTCATAGTTCCCACCGATAAAGAGCTTAATGATGATGACATAACCGGGATTTTTAAAACTGCCGAGGTCAGGATTCTTTTTTGCGATAAGAAATTCCTTGACAGATTTGACCTGAGTAAAATTCCTCAGATCAAAGTATTCTGTTATGATGATGAGTGCGCGGGCAGTGTTTCTTCCTGGTCTTCGCTCATTTCTCACGGTAAGCAGATAAACAGGAGCGGCAATCTTCTCTACAAACAGGTGAAGCATGATCCGGAGAAACTCTGCACTCTTCTTTTCACATCCGGCACTATGGGCGCTCAGAAAGGCGTTATGCTCTGTCAGAGAAACTTTGCTTTTGAAGTCAAGGCGGCGATGGGTGTGCTTAAAATCACTCCGAGCGACTGCGGTATTTCGCTCCTGCCGCTTCATCATACATTTGAGAGTTCGATTATCCTGTTTTTCGCTCCCTATTGCGGAGCAAAGGTAACATTCTGCGACGGCTTCAAATATGTGCTGAGCAATATGAAGGAATTCAACCCGACTGTATTTGTTGCCGTTCCGATGGTGCTCGAAATAGTTCACAAAAGAATCATGAAACAGATTGCCGCGAAAAAGAACGGCGAGCTTAAATTCAAAATCGGCACCGCGCTCTGTAAAGGCGCGAGCAAGGTTCATATCGATCTTAAAAAGGTATTTTTCAAAGAGATTCAGGATGCATTCGGCGGCAGAATGAGACTTATTATCTGCGGCGGTGCTCCCATAGATCCGCAGATTATCAAGGATTTTGATTCGTTCGGCATACAGGTTCTTTACGGATACGGGCTTACCGAATGCGCGCCTCTTGCAATTATAAACCATGACAGATGCAGAACGACAGACTCAATCGGAGAGCCGCTTCCCGGTGTCGATGTCAGGCTGGAAAATGTTGATGAGACCGGAGCGGGTGAAATCTGCGTCAAGGGCGGTATGGTAATGCTCGGTTACTATAAGGATAAGGCCGCGACAGATGAAGTGATAGATGCCGACGGCTATCTCCACACGGGTGATATCGGCTATTGCGATGAAAAGGGCAGATATCACATTACCGGCAGAAGCAAGAGCGTTATAGTAACCTCAAACGGCAAGAATATTTATCCGGAAGAGCTTGAATATCTGCTTGACAAAGACAGCTTCATACAGTCAAGTATGGTGGAAGGTGTCGGCACTCATGAGGATCCGGTGGTTACCGCTCAGATATATCCCGACTATGAAGAAATAAGGGAATATCTTGATAAGGAACCTACGGAAAAAGAAGTTTTTGCCATAGTCAAAAATGCTGTGGATTCCGTCAATGAAAGAGTTCCGGATTTCAAAAAAATCAGGAAATTCACCGTCAGGCAGGAAGATTTCATCAGAACCACCGCAAAAAAAATCAAGCGAGGAGCAAATTCGCTCAATACCAGGGTGGAAGCGAAAAAGCAGCAAAAGAAACAAAACAAGAAACAAAACAAGAAATGAAATAACGGGTTACGGGCTGTTACTTTTGGTTTAACCATTTGTGACAGCCTTTTTTAATTGTTATTTTAATCAAAAATGAAAAAACTTGCGTATAATTATAGACATTTACAAATTATTAATATATAATAAATATGTATTTTTAAAACGTGCAGGGCACGATAAGGAGGATAATGCAAATGCGAAAGTTCAAATCGGTTCTTGCGGTGATTATGGCGCTGACAATGCTTGTGACCCTCGCGGGCACAGCGGTTGCCGGTAAGAATTCCGCTCAGGCTGAGACAGCCTCTGCTTTCCCCGCAAAATATGACGCGAGAAAAGATAATATTGTAACCCCGGTTAAGGATCAGGGATCATATGGCAATTGCTGGGCGCAGGCTACAATAAGCTGTCTTGAAACAGATGCGATAAAGAATTTCGGTTATGATGTGAATACTACCGATTTTTCAGAGAATCATTTAACTTACTGGGTGAACGGTGCGGTTGATGACGGAATCGGAGATTATTATATCCGCTCTAAATTTATGGTGTATTCCGGAACCCGTTACGGTCTTAAGGATGATAATCTCAATGAGTATCATATTATTTTAAACGATACTGAAGAACTGGTTTATTCAGTAATGTTTTCAACAAAAGAATCAGCGGTTGAGGCTACGCCGACCGGGGCATCGCCTGCGGATCCTGCAACAGATTCTGAGCCTGGAGAAAGCAAGCTTTACAGAGTCGTTTCTCTCTTTGAAGGTAAATCCGACAATGCATCGCCCGAAGACTATGAAGTAATATCGGAATATGAAATAACCGAAGAAGAAATTGACAGCAATCCGATTGTTGAATTTGTATGCATGGGTAATAATGACAGCGGTGAACCGATTAATTCTCTCTATGTTTTGATCCTTGATTATGACATGACAGTAATTGATTGTGTTTTTGTTCGTGACGGTATACCCGCAAACTATATTTATGCCGAGGATAACGTTGTTTACTTATATGATAATGTCAGTGATAAGCGCTTTAAGCTAGGCGAGATATTTAAAGACGGGTTGAAGATTAAATTCAGAGCAAAGACAAATGATGAACCGGATGACCCTGATGAGCCTATAGAAGAGAAAGAAAAAAGAGAAATAATTATTCCTAAAATGTATCTTGATAATGACGGGTTTATTCCTAATTCCTGCGTAAACGGAGATTTATTCCTGTTCTTTTTAGGTGATGGATATACGAGGTTGTTTTATTACGATGATGTCTTTATGGATGGATTCGGTTTAGATGGCGGTGGCGGCGGAAGCATGAATATGGCCGCTAACGCTCTGGCGGTTCGTTCCGGAATAGCAAATGAAAAAGTGGATTATACTTCCAAAAGATTTGACAGCGACAGCGGTCTTATGATGAGAAATATGGAAAGCCTTAATACAATTGATGAGGCTAAGCAATGGGTTATAGATCACGGTAGCGCTGTTTTATTCACAAGATGGAAAGCCAAAGGTGAGGGTACTAATATTTATCATAGTGAATCTTTTGATCAAGAGTTGTATGGAGCAAATCATTTTGTGACAATTGTCGGATGGGATGACAATTACAGCAAATCCAAATTTGATGAGAACCCGGAAAAAAACGGAGCATGGCTTGTTAAGAATTCTCATGGAACTTGGAATTATGATAATGGATACAATTGGATAAGCTATGAGAGTGATGCTATAATTGGTATTTTGGGTTATTCTGCATCCAAGGATGTTTACGAAAAAGTGTACTCTTATACAGGTGTTATGGGCCAAGGTTCAACGGTGACAGTAGAACAGGCTTATAGAAGCGGAATATCTAATAATGGTTTAACAATCGCAAATGTTTATGAGCTAAATAAAGGCGAAAGAGTATCATCGATAGGTGTTCT
>CADBOL010000211.1 GCA_902796295.1 Oscillospiraceae bacterium | reverse complement strand
GATGATGAAGAACTAATCAATCTGCTTCTTTACTTCAAGATGTCAAAGTGACAAATTCAAGTTTACTGAGGAATCACAAATGAAAAAAGACATAATGATTGTGACTGGTGCAGGACAGATAAGCATCTCTTTCTGATCCTTTGTGCCGTAATTCTCGTATAATCCGGGCATAAAATATCCTGTGATTATAATTGTGGGATAATCTGAAGAGTGTATTGTTTTATCATTTTCGCCGCTGTCGGCAAAACACGGCAGAGATGAAGAGAAAACAATTACTGCCGATAAGAATATACAGAAAATTTTAATTGCTTTTTTATACATTGATAAACCACCCGGTTATAATAAAAATATGTCAGACATTTTTGGCTAATGTACATCATTCATTGATGAATCATCATAAGGAACACAATCCGTGTGATCTTCTCTAAGCTTTAATCCGTCCTCATTCATATCAATGATATACATGGCGTTGCCGGCGTAAAGCATTCTTGATTTTTCATAAAACAGACGCGCCGAGGCATTGCCCGGGAGCCACATTCCCCTGCCCTCGGACATGGGGCATAAAACATACTCCGCGTCGGCATAGTCATATATGACCGCTACCGGGTTATAGAGATGATGGGCCGCCTGTATGACATCGCACCTGAGCTCTTCTTTTTCATGTATCGAGGTTATTTTATCCTGTGCGAGCACATTGCTGTCGCCGAGAACAAGAAATCGCTTTCCGGCAGCCGTGATTCTGCAGACAAGGGAGCCGTCATTGGCATTTGTGACCGGCGTTTTGCCCGTTAAAGCATTGACCGCATCCTCCTGAGTATAGAGAACATCGATATGAGCATTCGCGATGCAAAGCTGCATTCCCGTATGAGGGCAGAGATATTTTACATCGGGATATAAGCTGTTAAGCCTGTCGCGATACATATCAATCCTCTCATCATGCTCAACCAGTGACAGGGAAGGATAATTGAACATGGCTCTTTCAAGATTGATATCATTGTGATAATAACCGATTAATTTATAGAAAAATGTTACATGGTCGCTGTGGCCGTGAGTGCCGTACCAGAGGGCTATATTGACTTTCTCCCCCTCTGCGGCGCCCGTTATTCTGCGCATGAGCTTCATACACTCATCGATATTTTTATCTGATGACTGCCTGATTGAGCCGCCGTCAATGACAATAAGGCTGTTGTTGGCGAGACGGATTATATACATCATTCCGTTTGTGGAATAGATATCTTCATCCTTATGTTCGCCGAAATCGGCATAGGGATAATCAAACTGATATATTGTCACGCCCTCTCCCTCATTACAGGAATAACTGAAATCCTCAAAAGAGCGGGTGTTATTA
This sequence comes from Oscillospiraceae bacterium, assembly GCA_902796295.1. Classification (GTDB taxonomy): domain Bacteria; phylum Bacillota; class Clostridia; order Oscillospirales; family Acutalibacteraceae; genus CAG-177. The sequence continues at coordinate 11,933 of CADBOL010000211.1, read as the reverse complement.
TCCTCAATTATTCTTACTTCGTTTTTGTTTCCGGTGAAATAAGTATAATAAAGCTTATCGCCGTCTCTGAAAGCATTGCATGAAACTCCGCCGAGAGAACCGGAATAAACACTGTCAAAACCTGATTTTCCGAGCTTATCGCAGTATTCCGCATATTCATCTGCAGTGGTATATTTGATAAGCTCCATCCTGCTTTCTTTACCGGTGGGGCCTTCGGCGTCGCTGATTATTCCCGAGCCGTCGAGATAGATTTCATCGCAGATTCTTCCGCCTTCATAAACGGGAATATCAAGAGCCCAGTTTCCGGCATTATTCTGAATAATTCCTGCAGACGCAAGAAACGCATAAATTACAGTCAGCAGTGAAGCGAATATTTTTAACATAAATCATCAACCTCTTATCGATTTAAAAATTTAATCAATAATAAAATTACAGACCTTATTTCCGCAATAAAATTATAATATTCAAACCGGATATTTTCAAGCGGCAATTGCACAACAGTAAAAAAACGTGATATAATGATAAAAAAATACGGAGGCGATATCATGTCACTGTTTATGGGACTCTGTCAATTATTCTGGAAAAGCGTAGAAAAAAGCGATGCAAAAAACATAGCCTCTCAGAGTGAGCCGGAAGGAATCAGGAGGATATGCGATATCCCCTATATTGATGACGGTAATCAGCTTCATCTTTTCGACGTATATTATCCCGAAAACGCAGACGGCAAACTGCCTGTAATCATTGATATTCACGGCGGCGGCTGGATGTACGGCACAAAGGAATTAAACAAAATCTACTGCCTTAATTTAGCCAGAAGAGGATATACCGTATTCAATTTAAGCTACCGTCTTGTGCCCGAGGTGACGGTATATGAGCAGCTGCGTGATGTAATGAGCGCTCTTGAATATATTTCGCTTCACCTTGAAGAATACCCCTGTGACAGTAACAGCATAATGCTGACCGGAGACTCCGCGGGCGGAATGCTCGCGAGTTACTGCGCCGCTCTGCTTGAGAGTGAAAAACTCAGAGATGTATTCAAAACCGCCGATCCCGGAATCAAGCTTAAAACACTTCTGCTGACCTCGCCTGTCGCAAGCGCGAAGAAAAAAGGAGTAATCGGTTTTTACACAAAAAAGATGTGGGGCAAAAACTACAAAAACGAGGCCGGATACAATTACATGAATTTTGATGAAATTGCTCCTCTTGCCGTCTTCCCGCCCACCTGCCTTATCACAAGCAGCGGCGATACACTGGGGCTTAAGCAGACAGTAGAGCAGGCGGAACTGCTCAGAAACAAGGGAACGGAAACCCTGCTTCTCAACTACCCGAAATATGACGGAGTTGACCTGCCTCACGTATTCAGCGTGCTTGCCTCCGAGAGCAAAGCCGGCATTGATGCCATCGAGAAAGCTCTCGGCTTCTTTGATAAACATATTGAGCGATAAAAATATTTGACGCAAAACCTTTATAAAAATCACCCCGGAGCATCAGGGAAACCTTTTGATGCTCCGGGGATTTTTTATGCTTTGAATAATCCTTTGAAAAATGAGAACAATAATCTGATGAAATTCAGATATGAAGGCCTGGCTTTGAACCTTGCATATTCATCCGGCGCGCCTGTGACAGGGTAAACGGTATCGGCATCATCATCCGCTTCAAGAAACTGAGAGAACTTTTCAAATGATAAAACGCTGACATCATCACTTGTCATCACAAGATTAAACAGCTCATCAATACCCGCATTGCCGTTGCAGTGAAGCCAGTCGCGGACAAACCAGGTATTTTCGGGCAGAGCGCAGGCTGACGCATCAATCATATTGTCGGGTGAAAGATAATCCCTGTTTTCAATGCCGCTGAGATAGCTTTCATCAAGAGGTTCTTTGACATCGCCGCACACCGCTCCGAGTGAAGCGTATTTTGTGTCAACAGTCCCGTCGGATGTTGATTTCCACAGCGTCACAAGCGGCGTTCTCTGAACATTGTATCCGCAGATAATACATATTTTAACGCCGTCTTTCCGCGCGGCTCTGAGATTATCCTCAATGTTTGCCATAGCGTTTCTGTAAGCATAAACTTTATCGTGAAGACCGCCTTCCGACGGAAGATTCATAAACTTTACGGCATCGTCAAAATATTCTTCGGGAACAAAAGCCCAGATACCCGGCATAGTCCCGAAAACAGGTATGAGCGCCTTTCCAAAGACCTTGTCTCCGGCATCCTTTATAAGCTTATCACCGAGAGCGCAAATCCCGTCGATGACGCCTGCGCCCCTTAGAGTATCAAGCAGAGCATAGAGCGTTCCCTCAATGAAATCATCGGCAAATCCGGTTTCGAGGAAAGGTATTGCATCTTCACCGTATCTGGTCAGAGAGGTTGAGTTAATCTCGATTTTTCCGCAGAACGCCTCGCCGGCAACCGCTGTGCCGAGAAGAGGACAGCAGCGGCAGATTATAACATCAATCCCGTCATAACCGTATTTATCAAGATATGCCGAAAGGACTACTCCGCCCATACTGGAGCATTTCAGCTTGACGCTGCTGTGCCCGGTCAGAGCTTTGACCTGCTCAATAAAATCATGAAGCCTGTCCGCATGTTCATAGGGATCAAGTCTGAAATCATAATCAAAGTAATAGTCGGAGTCAATGCCGTGTTTATTTCCCTGAGGGATATTCAGCTCCGGAGCTGTAACATTCTCTTTTGATTTACCTTCACTGTCAAGGGCGAGATCCCCGAAACAGGAGTTTACGAATTCGACAAGAGCATCCGAGAGCATATCCGTGTCGCGGATAAGGATTGCTTTTGAGAGCTCCGGCAAAACCGCTTTGAGATTTGACAGAAGAAACCCTGTGTCAATCTTCCACAGCTGCTGCTCGGTTTCTTCACCGGAATCCCTGACTATCGGAGTGCAGCCGAGCGGCCCGACATATATTATCGGAGAAAAGCCGCAGTTACATCCTTCACCGGCCGCAAATGCGGGAGAGGCAGAGCAGAAGACAATTACCGCACATATAAGCAGGGAAATCAGCTTTTTCATTTTTTTATCTCCTTCTCCGGCTGAAACGCCGTCAGCTTAAAGCTGAAAATTCTGAATATATGAATCTATGCAGGTCTGCACTATTTCAACGGCAACGGCGCGGGGCTGAACCTCGGTGACCGTTGTATCGGTCTTATGCTCAAGTGATTTATACACCTCAAAGAAATGCTTGATTTCTTCAAATCTGTGAGGCGGAAGTTTATCTATATCCTGATAGAAGCTGTAATTCGGATCATTGACCGGAACGGCGATTATTTTTTCGTCTCTTGTTCCGCCGTCTTCCATAATAAGCACTCCTATGGGAACGCACTCAACTATTGTCATCGGGCGGATTATTTCGCTGCAGAGAACGAGCACGTCAAGAGGGTCGCCGTCTTCGGCGTATGTACGCGGAATAAATCCGTAATTCGCGGGGTAGTGAGTTGATGTGAAAAGAACTCTGTCAAGCTTGAGCATACCTGTTTCCTTATCAAGCTCATACTTGTTTTTGCCGCCTTTTGAAATCTCAATAACGGCGTAAAATCTGTCTTTCTTGATTCTCTTCGGGGATATGTCATGCCAGATATTCATAAATCATTCTCCTTTTCGGTTAATCAGTCGCCTCTGTGATCAAACACTCTCTGCGTCTTCTTTTCGGAGCGCGGAAGAGTATTGAGCGAAACAACGGCAACGTTAGGTGTAACATTAAGCTTTGATTTGAATATTGCTTTTATATCATCGGCAGTTTTTGCAAAATCAACTCTGCCGTCAGCTTCCACGGTAATCATAATGATATCGCGGTTTTTGGCTTCATCGTGAGCGATATCAATCTTATATTCGCTTGATACTCCGTCAACAGCGCCGAGTATTTCTTCAACCTGACTCGGGAACATATTGACTCCGTGAACCTTGAACATATCATCGCTTCTGCCCTTGATGGTGTCAAGCCGCGGAAAGCTTCTGCCGCAGGAGCACTCACCGGGGATTATCCTCGATAAATCGTGAGTACGGAATCTTATGAGCGGAGCGCCCTCTTTCACGAGCGTGGTTATAACAATCTCGCCTTCTTCGCCGTCGGGAAGCACCTCGCCGGTCTGCGGATCAATAATTTCGGTATAGAGGAAATCATCAAATATATGCATACCTGTCTGATCGGGGCAGTTGATACCGATGCCGGGGCCGTAAATCTCGGTAAGCCCGTAGATATCATAAAGCTCAATGCCGAGCTCTTTTGCGATATAGTTTCTCTTGGCATCGCTCCAGCGCTCCGAGCCGATAACGCCTTTTTTAAGCTTTATCTTATCTTTGAGCCCGCGCTTGTTGATTTCCTCGGCAAGCAGCAGAGCATATGAAGATGTGGCGCAGATTACGGTCGATTCAAGGTCAATCATCATCTGAAGCTGTTTATCGGTGTTGCCGGGTCCCATGGGGATAGCCATAGCGCCGAGCTTTTCGCAGCCGGCCTGAAAGCCGATTCCCGCAGTCCACAGACCGTAACCGGGAGTAATCTGAATCCTGTCTTTTTCGGTGATTCCCGCTATTTCATAGCATCTTGCAAACATTGTCGCCCAGTCATCAACATCCTTTGCGGTGTAGGGTATAATGACGGGCTTTCCGGTAGTTCCTGAAGAGGAGTGAATTCTGACTATCTTTTCATCGGGAGCCGCCTGAATTCCGAGAGGATAGGCGTTTCTCAGATCCGCTTTATCCGTAAAAGGTATTTTTTCAAAATCTTCGGGAGTCGAAACTCCGGTAATCCCTGCTTTTTTGTAAACGCCGCTGTAATAGTTGCCGCTCTCAATGATTCTCTTTATCTGTCTGTCAACAAGAGCAAGCTGTTTTTCGTTTATTCTCATATTACTGCCTCCTATATGTCTGCTCTGCTTCCGATATCAAATCCGGCAAGAAAAGCTTTCTTATTAATCTCCGCATATTTTTCCGGAACACGCTTTTCAATCTGACTGAGCAGTGTCTCTTCGGCAATTCCGAGCTTTCCGCTGCCGGAAGCTATGCCGAGAAGAATTATATTAAAAAACTTTGACGAGCCGAAAGGCGCGCAGACCTCGGCCGAATCAACAAAAATGCATCTGCACTTTTTTTTAAGATAATCAAGCATTATATCCGCTTCATATCCCGAAGGTTTGAGAGCCTCGGTGACGGGCTTTACGGGGCAGATGTTGACAACAGCAGCTCCGTCATCTTTGAGATAATGCAGGTTTCTCACCGCCTCGGCCGGTTCAAAAGCAAGAATAAGATCCGCGCTCCCGTCGGGTATCAGAGGAGAAAACGCTTCATCTCCGATCCTCACATGGCTTGTTACCGAACCGCCGCGCTGTGCCATACCTATAGTTTCTGCAGAATGAACGGTATTCCCCTCTTCGGCCGCCGCCGCGGCAATAATCTTGGAGGCGAGCACCGTGCCCTGACCGCCGACTCCGCAGATAAGAATATCTTTATTCATTGCCGGCACCTCCTATCGCCCCGAAGGGACACACCTCACTGCAAAGGCCGCAGCCCGTGCAGAGATTTGAGTCAATCAATACTTTACCGTCTGCAGTTATAAGCGCCGGGCATCCGATCTCTCTTATGCACTTTTTGCATTTAGTGCATATTTCCGGGTCGATCGCGCATTTGCCGGCGGGCTTTGTGACCGCAATGCATGGTGATCTGAATAAAATCGCTCTGACACCCTTTTCGCCCGCAAGTTCACTGACTGTTTCAACGGATTTTTTAAGGTCAAGCGGATTTACCGTTTCAATTCTTTTAACTCCCATTCCGGCAAGCACTTTTGCGATGTCAACTTTATCGACGAAATTGCCCATCATATTTCTGCCTGTACCGGGATGAGGCTGATGGCCGGTCATGGCCGTAGTTGAATTATCAAGAACACATATAACAACATCCGCTTCATTATAGACGGCATTGACAACGCCTGTCATACCGGAAGCAAAGAAAGTCGAATCACCTATAAAGGCAAAGCACACCGCATCAGCGTCAGTGTGACTGAAACCCTGTGCCATTGTGACGCCGGCTCCCATGCAAAGACATGTATCAACCATATCGAGCGGCATGGCATTGCCGAGAGTGTAGCAGCCTATGTCTCCGCAGAAGAAAGCTTTTTTGCCCTTCATCGCCTGTTTAACCGCATAGAATGATGCTCTGTGAGGGCATCCCGCGCAAAGCACGGGAGGTCTGACGGGAAGCGCAGGCACTTCATCATCGGTCCTGCATTCTTTTTCACCGGAAAAGCCGAAGAAACGGATGAGTACAGCGGAAGACAGATCAACGCTGTTTTCACCGTTATGAGGAACAGCGCCGTCAAGTTTACCCGAAACTCTGAGATCAAGATGGTATTTGCCCGAGAGTTTCAGCACCTGCTCTTCAATATAAGGGCTGAGCTCCTCAATACAGATTACCTCTTTGACTTCTTCAAGAGCATTTAAAACAAACTTCTCAGGGAAAGGAAAGGCGGTTGCAACGCGGATTATCCTGATATCCTTATGATTTTTAAGAGCTTCTTTTACATAAGCATAGCTTATGCCTGATGTAATGACAGCTTTTTCACTCGCTTCACCTTCGGCGGTGTTGAAGCGGTAAGATGAAAAATCAACGGCAATATCAGCATTGCGTTTTTCAATCCTGCCGTGATTAATATAGGAAAGACGGGGAAAAATCACCCATCTGCCCGAATCCTTTATAAATCCCTCATACTTTTTGGGAGTGAAAGCATCCGGTATATCCACAGCGGCATATGCGTGGCAGACTCTTGTTACAGGTCTGAACAATACCGGAGTCTGATATTTTTCGGAGTATTCAAAAGCATCGCCGATCATGGTGAACGCCTCTTCGGGAGAGGAAGGATCAAACACGGGAATACGGCAGAAATCGGCAAAGCGGCGTGTATCCTGCTCGGTCTGTGAAGAAATCGGGCCGGGATCATCCGCGCTGACTATCACAAGACCGCCCTTGACGCCGACATAAGCAACGGACATAAGAGGATCGGAAGCTACATTAAGGCCCATCTGTTTCATAGTAACAAGAGCTCTCGCTCCGCTGTAAGCCGCCGCGGCCGCCACTTCGAGAGCCGCTTTTTCATTTACCGACCACTCAAGATGAACTCCCTCGTGAGGATATTTTGATACGGTCTCGATTATTTCGGATGACGGAGTGCCCGGATAACCCGCGACAAGATTGACTCCTGCAGCAAGAGCGCCGAGAGCAATGGCTCCGTTACCCATAACATATTCTTTCATTTCAGAATCCACCTCAGATTTAATCGCAAATAGATACTGAAATATTATACAGTTTTCAAAAGAAAAAATAAAGTGTTTTTTAAAAAATAATCCGGGCGGCAAAAACCGCCCGGATTACCGTAATGTGCAGATTGCAGATAATTATCCGAATAAAGGCCTCAGTGCGTAAATCACTGCGTAGGTCAGATTATTGATTATATATCTTATGAAAGAGATTACATAAGGGAAACTGAAATCCCAGTCATCAAAAGATAGCAGGAAGCCCGAGAAAGAGTCATCATAAGTTTTATCCGGTTCAAGGAAAGCGCGCGTTTTCATCTTTGCCGTACAGAGCTCTTTGCATCTCTCACGCAGAGCGGTACCGAATCCCACAGGGTCTTTACGGTATTGTGACTTGATTGCGCTGATGTGACCGGGGAGGAATACTCCTCTGATACCGGTGAGCATCGTATCATTGCCGTTATAAACTCCGAGCACAGGATCCATATATCCTTTGCCTGTGATATTTGAAGTGAAATCAGATACCACAAATCCGTCAAATCCCCATTCCTTCCTGAGAAGGTCAATGAGAAGCGACGATTTTGCTCCGCACCAGTCCGCGCCGATACGGTTATAGGCAGACATTACTCCGGCGCAGTCACTCTCTTTGATTGCAATTTCAAAAGCTTTGAGGTAAATCTCTCTCATGGTCTGCTCATCCGCCCAGGTATAAACACCGTTTCTGTGTTTTTCCTGGTCATTGAGAGCAAAGTGTTTGAGGGTTACAACGAGGTTTTTGCTGCTGCAGCCGTTAATAAGCTCCGCGGCCATTTTGCCGCTCATGAGAGGATCTTCCGAAAAATACTCAAAGTTTCTGCCGCCGCGGGGATTCCTGTGAATATTAACGGCGGGGGCATAAAGAATATCCGTACCCATATCATCGGCCTCTACGCCCAGAGCAACACCGATATTATAAGCAATCCCGGTATTCCATGAGCAGGCTATGCAGGTTTCGCAGGGATATGCTGTTCCGCTGTCACGGTAGAGCAGGCCGTATCTGCCCTTGATACTCGACGGGCCGTCATTATCCATCGTTTCGGGAATCCCGAGGCGCTCGACTCCGGCTGTGCCGTATCCGCCGTCGGAAACAAGCAGAGCCATTTCATCAAGAGTCAGCTGATCGAGAAAAGCATCCCAGAGAGATTCATCATTCGCAACATCCCGAAGGGTAATTGTCTTATCATATTTCGCTCCGGTTTTGGGAGCTGTGCCTTCCTTTGCCGGCTCAGGATATGAATCGGAATTCTTTACGGCGTCATTCTCTTCTCTTTCTTTGTAAGCGGGATAAGTTGCATCGTGATCTTTTCTTGAGAGAACGGTAAAACCGTTATATGAATCCGCAAAAAGATTTTTTATTTCGTTTCCGGTTTTACTGTCGTTTTTGATTACCTTTTCTTCGGGAACGGTATATGTGAATTCTTTAATCGAATCTCTTACATTTTCACCGAGTATAATCTTATACTCCCCGGCAGAGAGAACCCACGCCTGCTTATCGAGATAATCATATGATGCCATATCATCTGTATTGAAGCTGACCGTCAGAGACTGCGATTCGCCCGGCGCGAGCAGCTTTGATTTTGCAAAACCTCCGAGACATACGGCGCTCTTTTCAACTCCGCCGGTAACATAAGGCGCGCCGTAATAAACCTGAACCGTATCTTTGCCGGGCGCACTGCCGGTATTGCTGACACTTACTGTGAGAGATATTTTACCGGAATCAAATGAAACGGAAGAAACTTCTTTTTTAAACTCCGTGTAAGACAGGCCGTATCCGAAGGGATACATAACCTTATCTTTTGCAAAGGTCTCAAAATACCTGTAGCCGACATAGATGCCTTCCTGATATTCAACAAAATGTCTGCCGGAATTATCGGTGTAGGAATAGCTGCCGAACATTTTGCCCGAAGGATGATCTTCAACATTATATGAAACAGTATCCGCAAGTCTTCCGGAGGGATTGACTTTACCCGTTAGCATACGCGCAACCGAAATAAAGCCGAATTCACCCGGAATCCAGACTATTGCGGCGGCTCTGATATTATCATATTTTTCGAGCCAGTCCATCTGCATGACATTGCCTATATTAAAGAGAACAATCACATTTTCAAATCTGCCCGTGACAAACTCAACAAGCTCTCTCTCAGTATCACTCAGGCGAAGGGTATCAAAACTGAGATCTGAGCCCTCCGCGCTGGTCCTGCTTATCATAATCAGAGCAGTATCGGAATAGTCAACAGCATTTTTCGCGATTTTATCACTTATTTTGCCGACAGGCATTTCTTCAAGATAATTAATGGAGAGAGCAACGCCGAGGAGATTATTAATAACCGTATTGTCTGTAGTCGGTCTTTTATTGGAGCCGATATTCTTTTCATAAAGCTCCCGGAGCTCGGAATTATACTCTATTCCTTCATCATCAAGCGCGTCATAAAATGTTACCGGATCCTCTGAGGTTATAGCGCCCGAGCCGGCACCGCCCATAAACGGATAAACGGAGCCGACGCCGAAAATATTAAGCTTTTTGCCGCTCAAAGGCAGAAACCCTTCATCATTTTTAAGAAGGACTATGCCTTCATCCTCGGCATCAACCGCAGCCTTCTTTGACAGCGCCGCAACATCAGCCGATACTCTGCCGCTCAGAGCGTAAACCGAAATGCCGGCAGATGTAACAACAAGCACTGCCGCAATCAGAACAGACAGTAATTTTTTCATTTTATTTTCCTCACCGATTCTCCGGAGAGCCGGGATTTTAATGTAACAATTGTTACGTCGTGATAATTATATTATTTCCGATAAAATATGTCAACAATTTAATAAAAAATCCGGAAGGAAAACCCTTCCGGAAGAAACGTTTGATATTTTTATTTATAAATTGAGTGAGTTCTTTTCAGATAAAGCAGCCATCTGCTGATATTTGTAGCAGGGAGTGTAAAAAAGTACCACTTCAAAATTTCAATCATATTTTTAAATCCGTAAATAAAACCGAAACCGCTTTCGGTAGTCTTTATGTATTCAACACCCGGGCCGGTAAGGTCCTCTATTCTGATTCTGTATTCGGTAGTGACAGGTATGCGCCTTGGTTCGCTCTGAGAGGTGGGCTCGCCCTGAGTAGCAGGATTGGCAGGAACGTCGGGATACTCATAAATATATTCCCTTACCGTAATCACTACAATTATTTTCCCGTTATCATCCTTGTAATAGCTGCTGTAGGAATAGCTTTCGCCGTAAGGCAGCACCTTAGCGGGGTCAAATACATCCTTAGCGCCGTCTTTATTTTTAACCTCAACAGTTCTGGTATCGACGTATGTGGGCACCGGCATCAAATCTGCCGAAGCGGTAACGCCGAACCCGGAAAGCAAAGCAATTATCAATATAACGGCCGTTATCTTTTTCATAATAAACTCCCCTTTTATCTCTCTGTATATCAGTGTAGAAAAAAAGACGTTTTGTTGCATTATTCAATAAAAAATCCGGACAGCAAAAGCTGCCCGGAAACTATATAAAAGTCCTCAGTGGAGAGGAATCAGTCCTCCGGAAATCGTATATAAAATACCACGCAATGTCCTTTTAATTCTGTAACCATAAACATCGAGTTTCCATCCCAGATATCTGAAATAATCTTTAATAGCATAAATAAACCCGAACTCCGATTCAGAAGCTTTTATTTCATCAACCCCTTCACCGGTTAAGTCATCAATTTTAATACTGTACTCTGTCTTGACAGATTCGGGTCCGCCGGTGGTAGCGTTTTCGGGATACTCATACTTCTCAACTATGATTTTAACAATAATATCCCCGTTATCATCTTTGTAATAATCATAATTGTAATATCTCCCGTAAGGCAGCACTTTATCGGGATCGTTCACATCGTGAGCGCCGTCTTTTGATACGGGAATAACAACCGGACGGTGCTCAAGCGAATATACCGGTATAATATCAGCCGAAGCGGTAACAGCAAAACCGGAAAGCAAAGCAAATATCAATATAACGGCTGTTATCTTTTTCATAATCAACTCTCCTTTTAACTCTCTGTATATCGGTGTCGGAAAAAAGGCCTTTTGTTGCATTTATCCTAAAAAAAGCGGAGCATTATTTCAGCTCCGCTGTAATTCAGGATAATTATTCAACTGCCTCTCTGGCTGCTGCGTAATTCACGTCAATAGTCTTTTTGAAAAGCATGTAATCATATTTCGGAAGCCACTGATCGCCGAGCTCTGCAGAGGAATTCAAAGCGTCTTCGCCCATTTCAACATTCATAACCGAAAGGCCTTTGACTTCACCGTCCTGCTTATAGCAGGTATCCCAGAATGCGTGATGACCTATTGTTTTGACGCTTTTGGGGATATACATATAAGTAAGAGCCTGGTCATAGCTGAAAGCATCGGAGCCGATATATTCAAGAGTATCGGGCAGGGATTTATACTCGCCCTTTTCACCGTAAGTTATTATTTCGGCAAGTGATGTTGATTTAAAGAAAGCAAGAGTATCTATACGCTCAAGGCCTTCGGGCAGATATACCCTTACAAGATTCGCATAATTGAATGCGAGCTCGCCGATTGTTTTTACAGTATCGGGCAGAGTGTAGGTCTGTATCTTTTCTTTATATGTATCATCGTATTTTTCATTAT
>CADBOL010000210.1 GCA_902796295.1 Oscillospiraceae bacterium | reverse complement strand
TTTTACTCATATATGGATTCGCTTGTTACGAAAATAACCGTATTTGATACGGGAAACGGCAGCGCCGTGATGGTCAGCAAAGACGGTGAAAACATTCTTTTCGGCTGCGGCGGAGACGGCTTCAACGGAGCGGGCAATATAAGAGACGCGCTTGCGGTTTCCGGAGGAAATCTTGACTGGCTTTTTATTCCCCGTGAGGGAGAAAGATATTCGTCTTATCTGCCCGATCTTGCAAAGACGGTTACTCCCGTCAAAGCCGTATGTAACGATGCGGGTTATGTTTCGGAGCTTGCGCTCGGAGAATCGATGATTTCATCTCCTGGTGATGAGATTCATACCCGGTCTGCTGTCATACGGATTCTTACGGACAAAAACGGCAAAACTTTTTATATATTCAGAAACACAGATTTATCCGCGGTTATTCTTCCCGAGCCTCTTACGGATTTAACCGGGTTTGAGGCTGAGACGGAGGATTGCGGTTTTATGATAACTTCAATGGATTTCCCCGACGGAGCGGATTTTTCCTCGCTTAAAGCCGCTGTTATTCAGGCGGGTTCCCCGAGAGGGGAAAAGGTCAGGGATGAACTGCTGTCACAGGGGATCAACGCATATGCCGTTTCCCGGGACGGCAATCTGGTCATTGAGGCACACGGCGGCAAAGCCGGAATCAGGAGAGGATAAGAATTATGCCCGCAATGAGCGAAAGCGAACTCAAGGTTAAAATAAAATCTTCACCGAACGGCGCTTATCTTTTTTACGGTGAGGAGAGCTATCTCGTGAAGGTTTACACCGATATGCTCATTAAGGCTACTGTCGATGACTCATTCGGGGATTTCAATCTTCACGTTTTTGACTGTGATGACGCGGATCTTTCCGATATCTATGAAAGCGTATCGGCGGTTCCGATGATGGCGGAAAGCAAGTGTGTCGTTGTCAAGAGCTACCCGGTTGAAGAGGCGCAGGAGCGTGATATGAAGGCGCTTGAGCAGATGCTTGAAGACAATCCTCCCGATAACTGTCTTATCTTTTCATATCCCGCTGTTCAGCCGAAAACATCGGATGCCAATAAACTGTCAAAGCTGTTTTCAAAATACGGAGTCAGTGTAAAATTTGAAAAAAAGACCGTTTCCGACCTTGTGAAAATAGTTGAAAAAGGCGCAAAATCAAGGGGAAAATCATTTGCTCCGGGTGCCGCGAAAGAATTCGTTGAAAACGTCGGTGAAGATCTCAATCTGCTTGTCAACGAGCTCGAGAAAGTCTGCGCTTATTCCGAGGGTGAAATCCGCAGGCAGGATATTGACGCGGTCTGTATAAAATCACTTGAAGCAAATGTGTTTTATATGGTAGGCGACCTTGTGAGAGGAAATTTCGACAAGGCGTTTCATACACTTTCCTCGCTTTTTGAAAAAAGGGAGGATGAATATAAGATACTCGGAGCTGTTATTTCTCAGTACGCCGATATGTACAGGGCCAAAGCCGCTTTTTCGGCGGGGAAGAACATCTCCGGAATCACGCAGGCATACTCTGCCTATGCGGGCAGGGATTTCAGGCTTACCAAAGCGCTGAATCCCGCAAAATCCATGTCTTTTGAAAAACTGAGCGAGTGCATTTCGATACTCTCTCAGGCGGATATTCAGCTGAAAAGCACGCAGAATGACAAGCGCTCCGTTCTGGAGCAGACTTTTGTGAAACTTGCGAGAGCGGCAAAATGATTAAGCTTAAACAGGCAGTAATTGTAGAAGGAAAATATGATAAAATCAAGCTGTCAAACATTGTGGATGCACCTATAATATGTACTGACGGCTTTGGTATTTTTAAGGATAAAGAGCTGAGAAATCTGATAAAATCCCTTGCGGAGAGAAACGGAATCATCGTTCTCACAGACAGTGATTCCGCCGGTTTTAAAATCAGGAATTTCATCAGCTCATTCGTTGATAAAAAGTATATTACAAACGCCTATATTCCCGATATTTTCGGCAGGGAAAAGAGAAAAACAGAGCCGTCAAAAGAGGGTAAACTGGGTGTTGAAGGCGTTTCGGAGAGCGTGATAAAGGATGCCCTTGAGCGTACGGGAATCCTGTGCGAAAAGGTGGATAATCCGTCAAGGAAAATCACCAAAGCGGATTTTTACGAGCTCGGACTCAGCGGTAGAAAAAACAGCGCCGAATACAGGCGCAGCCTGCTCAGATCGTTTAATCTCCCGGCGCGTCTTTCGGCCAATTCTTTGATTGAGATTCTGAATTCCATCACCACGTATGACGAATTCACCGAGTATGTCAGAAAGGCAGGCGAGGAAAATTGCTCAGAATAGGTCAGGGTTACGATGTGCACCGTCTCACGCAGGGCAGGAAACTGATCCTCGGAGGGGTGGAAATCGATTATGACAAAGGGCTTCTCGGACACAGTGACGCGGATGTGCTGCTTCACGCCGTTGCCGACGCTCTGCTCGGAGCGGCGGCTCTCGGAGATATCGGCTGCCTTTTCCCGGATGATGACCCCGCTTATGAGGGGGCAGACAGTCTCGTGCTGCTTGAAAAAGTCTGCGAAACCCTTCGCGCAAAAGGCTTTACACCGGTTAATATAGATTCGACTGTCATAGCTCAGGCTCCGAAACTGAAAGACTTTATTCCCCATATGAGGCAGAATATCGCTTCCGCCTGCGGAATCGATGTTTCCTGTGTCAGCGTCAAAGCTACCACGGAAGAAAAACTCGGCTTTACGGGTGCCGGGCTCGGTATATCCGCTCAGGCGGTCGCTCTTGTGGAATCACTTTGAATTTTTTGTTAATTATTTCGCATAGATTTGAAAACGCAGAAATATTGTTATATAATTATTAATCGTAATTCACGCTGTCAGGAAGGTAATCCGAATGTTGCTCAATGTGTTCTTTGACAGCAGCTTTGTCACACAGCTGCTGGAATTTTTTGACAAAATCAAATCGCTGAGGTTAGGCGTTGCCGATGTGCTTGACATCGCCTTTGTCGCTCTGGTTCTTTACCACGCCCTGAAACTGGTCAGAGGATCCAAAGCGATACAGCTTCTCAAAGGCCTCATAGTCATGCTGGTGATTTACGGCCTTGTCTATATGTTCTCGATGGAGACGAGCATATATCTGTTCCGTTATATTTTCTCAAATATTTTCCTGATTCTTATCGTCATATTCCAGCAGGAAATCCGTCAGCTTATCGAACGTCTCGGCCGCAGCAATGTCAAATCCTTCAAAGGGCTTTTCTCCGCGTCGAGCGATGAAGAGCATCAGCATCTCACCAACGCCATAGTTGAGATATGCAAGGCTGTTCAGAGAATGAGCGACAGCAAGACCGGAGCCTTGATAGTTATGGAAAAGCAGGGCCTGCCGGTCGAGGTGACAAGCACCGGTATCGATATAAATGCTGATGTTTCACACGAGCTTATCGGAAATATCTTTTTCCCGAATTCACCGCTTCATGACGGAGCGGCGCTCATACGCGACGGTCAGCTTTACAAAGCCGGATGCGTGCTTCCGAATACAAGAAAAGATGATGTTTCAAGCGAACTCGGCACCAGACACAGAGCGGCCATAGGCATGAGCGAGGAATCGGATGCCATGGTTGTTGTGGTCTCGGAGGAGACCGGGCAGATTTCCGTTGCCGTAAAGGGAAATCTCAAAAGGGATTTCAATGAGGCGACGCTCCGTGATGAAATGATCAATTACATGATAGACGAAGAGGATACCTCCCGCACTGCAAAGAGTTTTGTCTCGAGGTTTTTCAAAAAGGGAGGCAAAAAATGAGAGAGAAGAATATTTTTAACAGAATACTCAATAACAACAAGGCTCTCGCGGTCGTGTCGGTTATTATTTCGGCTCTTATCTGGCTTTTTGTTTCCGTTGAAAAAAGCCCGGAGACCACTATTGTGATCAAAGATATTCCCATCACCATAAGCAGTGAGTCGCTGAGCGCTCTGGGCCTTGAAAGCTACGGGGTTTCGGGCTTCAGCGCGAGTGTCACCGTAAGGGGCAAAAACTACATTGTCGAAGACAAGGGAATCTCGGATAAAATAACGATTTCAGCAGACACGGGTTCAGTTGTGAACCCGGGTCACTATACCCTGCGTCTTGATGCTCAGAAGAATGACAGCAGAAGCGATTTTGAAATAATATCCGTTGAGCCGTCTACTGTTTCGGCTTTCTTTGACACTCCGGTAAATGACAGGGAATTCATAATCGAGCCCATCATAGAAAGCACCGGTGAAATAGTACCCGAGGGATATACCGCCGGCAACGCGATAATTGACTCGTCGTCGGCAAAAATCAAGGTTTCGGGTCCCATGACCGAGGTCAATAAAATCAAACGCCTTGCGGCTGTTGTCAGGATTGACGAACCTATTACCCGGAACGGCAGTTTTGAAACCGAGTTTACCGCGGTTACATCCGGCTCGGAATCACTCAGCTATGTAACCTATGACCACGAGCGGAAGGTTACCGTAAAACTGCCCGTTTATAAAAACATGACTCTTGATACGGCTGTCGATTATGTCAACAGGCCGTCCGAATATATTGAAAATGTTGACTTTGAAGTCGGCATCACCCCGCCGTCGGTAAAGGTCGGTGTCAACTCGGCCTCATCCGAGGGAATTGAAAATCTGATTGTCAGATCAATAGATTTTTCCGAGCTGCACGAGGGCGAAAACGTCTTCACCGTTTCTGCTCAGGAGGTCGAAAAGAGCATGAGCTGCAGGATTCTCGATGATACGGAAAGCTTTGA
>CADBOL010000209.1 GCA_902796295.1 Oscillospiraceae bacterium | reverse complement strand
GGATATCGCTCCGCTCGGCAGAGAGACTGCGGAGATAGTCAGCGAAAGCACTGACGGTGTTGTTCTCAAGAAAAAAGATGCCGGCGAATTCAAAGTGCTTCTCTTTACGGACCTGCACCTTGACGGAAAGAACAAGACGACAAATATCACTCTTGAGAATATGATAAAGAGCATTCAAAATGAGAAACCGGATCTCGTTCTCTTCGGCGGAGACAACGTCACCTCGGCTCTGAACAGGAAACGTGCCGGGCAGTTTGCCGAGATTTTTGAAAAATTAGGTGTTTACTGGGGCGGTGTCATCGGAAACCATGAAGGCGACAACCCGTACTCAATAAAAAGAGAAGAGATGGTAAACATCTTTGCCTCTCATGAAAGATGCATTATGAGAAACGGCCCTGATGACATCGACGGCAACTGCAACTACGCAATCAGCCTGCTGAATTCCGAAGGCAGACATCTTGAAACAATTTTTTGCCTTGATACTTTTGATGAGATGAGCGATGAGCTCAAAGAGTATTACGGATACGATGATGAAGGCACTCCGTGGGACGGCGCTCACGAAAACCAGGTTGCCTGGTTCAGGGAAAAGGCAGTGTCTCTCAAAAACGATTACGGCGATTATAAATCCATAATGCTCATGCATATTCCCCTTCCTCAGATGAGAGATGCGGCTGAGAGCGGCAGTTTCATCAGAGGCGCCCAAAATGAGGGCGTCTGCGCCACGGTGTTTGACAGCGGACTGTTTGACGCGATGAAGGAAAACGGGGTTTCGGCTGCATATTTCGGCCACGACCACAATAACAATTTCGCGGTCATAGCTGACGGGATTGAGCTCGCATACCTTGAAACATCGGGCTACGGCTCATACGGTCTGCATAAAAAAGACTACCCCGAAAGCGAGTGGCTTCAGGGCTATTCCGTCATGAATTTCATGGAGGACCGCTACACATTCAATCTATATAAATATTACGATGTTCTCAAATGAATAAAAAGCAGGGCGGAGCCCGGCGTTAATGCCGGCTTCGCCCCTTTTATTTTTATACGAATTCGGTCAGAAAAACATTGCCGAATTGTTTTTTCAGTTTTTCATAAGCCGCCGAGGCATCCTCCGGATTCTCGAAAACCCCGAATACCGTCGGCCCGCTGCCGCTCATCTGAGAAAGACACGAATTATGTATGCGCATGATTCTCTTGATTTCCACACGCTCCGGAACCTCGACAACCTGCTCAAAGACATTGCCCGCATGCGCGCAGATTCCTTCAAAATCCCCTCTTTCGCAGCATTCGAGTATCTTATTGTGATCGGGGTGATAGAGATATGTATTATCCGCCTCGGCATAAGCCGCTGCCGTCGATACTCCCGCCTCGGGCTTCACGAGCACAACACTGCATTTTTTAAGCGGCTTCAGCTGGGATACTATACCGCCGGTATTCTGCACTATGCAGGTACCGCCGTAAATGCAAAACGGCACATCGCTGCCTACCCTGAAACCGATTTCACACATTTCCGGAACAGTAAGCCCGGTTTTAAAAATCTCATTCATCCCTCTGAGCACCGCCGCCGCATCCGCGCTTCCTCCGGCGAGCCCTGCCTCATGGGGAATATTTTTTTGTATATGGATTTTAACGCCCTGCTTAATTCCCGTCTTTTCGAGGAAATACTCCGCCGCCCTGTATGCCGTGTTTTTTTCATCACAGGGAATACCGGGCACGGTGCATGAAAGCTCAATTCCCTTTTCCGAGTCTTCTATTGTGACGGTATCACACAGCCCGACGGTCTGCATCAGCATAAACAGCGAGTGATAGCCGTTATCAAGCCGCCTGAGTATATCCAGAAAAAGGTTTATCTTGGCGGGCGCTTTTACAGTCAGTTTCATCACAACCACCCTTTGTCTGTTGTTCCGATAAAATGATTATATCACAGTTTTCTCTTAATTAAAAGTATAATAAAAAAATATTGTGTATTTTTAATTTTTGTGATAGAATAATATGGAATATGTGGATATGAGGACAGGACTTTATGAAAATTGCTTTGACCGGATACAGGGGTATGCTCGGTATGGATGTATATACCGCGCTCGCAGACAGAGGTCACGAGGTTATCGGGATTGATCTGCCCGGGCACGATATAACCGACCGCATAGGTATTCAGCAGTATATAAGAAACATTCACCCCGATGCCGTTATTCATCTCGCGGCATATACGGCGGTTGACAGGGCGGAGAGCGAAAAGAGTCTCTGCTTCGCTGCAAACACGCTGGGAACGAGAAACATCGCCGGCATATGCAAAGCGCTCGGCATCAAGATGCTTTTCACAAGCACAGACTATATTTTCCCCGGCACGGGCAGCGAACCTTTTGAAACAGATTCACCCGCGCAGCCTCTGAATTATTACGGCAAAACAAAATTTGATGCCGAGAGAGAAGCAATGCGTCTTTGCGACAGGCTTTTCATTGTGCGCATCTCCTGGATTTACGGCCGCAGCGGAAACAATTTCGTTGAAAAAATCATAAAAGCCGCCGAAGGAAAAGATACAATAGATGTTGTTGACGACCAGGTCGGCTCACCCACATATACCGCCGATCTTGCACAGCTTATCTGCGATATGGCGGAGAGCGAAAAATACGGCGTTTATCACGCGACAAACGAGGGATTCTGCTCAAGAGCGGAATTCGCCGAAAAGATATTTGAAATCACGGGCAGCCGCGTAAGGGTAAACAAAGTGAAATCCGAAAGCTTTGAAACACCCGCAAAAAGGCCGCTCAATTCAAGACTGTCAAAAAAATCACTGACAGAATCGGGATTTGACGCGCTCCCGCACTGGGAAGACGCGCTCAGACGTTATTTGGGATAATTTATGGACGAAAACAAACGCGAACTCAATAATGACAGATCGGTTTCACCGGAGCAGCAGGATATCTATAATGAGATAATCGAGAGCGCCGATGAAATGGCTCAGTCGTTCTTTGACAGCGGGCTTTCGAGGGAGGAAATTCTCAGGCGCGAAGCCGAGAATAAAGAAAAGCTGGAGATGGAGGCCATCAGGGCCGACATTGAGAGAAGGTATTCGGCCGAGGTAGAGGAAACAATGCGCAGCGTCGAGCATATTTCCTCAGCAGACGGCGGAAAACCCGAAACCGCAAAGCTTGAAGAGATTATCAATCTCGAATCCTTCACCGAATCCGCTCCGGTAAAGAAAAAGAAAAAACGCAGGGTAAAGCGCCGCAAAAAGACACGCTATATAGACCTTGACGAAAAGAATTCAATTTACCGCTTCACCTATATTTTGGGCGATCTGGTTGCGCATTTCTTCAAGCTTGTATTCGGCACCCTTTTCGGCTTTATTGCAGCGCCGTTTATCAGGATGCGCACATCCGTAAAAGACGAGATCATTTCAAGGCGTATGAGCAACGCTCTAAATGAGAGCGCGATTGAGGCAAAGGCACAGCGAAGACAGACGAGAGCATCGTTCAGGAATATCTTCAGATCTTTCAGACACCCGCTTTCCACTCCGGCTGTCATACTGCACTATCTCAGGAAATCCTTCGGCAGGCCCGTACTCAGGACCGTATTGAATTATACGCTCCCGCTTGCGGCGATTGCTCTGCTGATATTAACATTCAGCTATTGGAAAAACGTGACGTTCGCTCTCAAGGTTATCTACAACAATGAGAGCATAGGATACATAAGCGATGAATCCGTATTCATCGAGGCAAAGGATATGGTGCTCGACCGTCTGTCGTCAAACAGCATCACTTCCGAGCAGACTACCGGAGCGGCTCCCGGAAACCTCAACGCCGGCTATGAGCTCGCGGTTGTGTCATATGACAAGCTCAATGACGCGAGGACTATTTCGGATAAAATGATTGAGAATTCCGCCGAAAATCTCACCCATGCCTGCGGAATCTACATTGACGGCAGATTTATCTGCGCCCTTAAAAATGAGGCGGACGCCAAAACTGTTTTTTATAAAATCCTCGCTCCCCATGAGGATAAAGCAGAAGAAAACGGATATGTCGTGAGCATCCTGCAGGAGATTGAATACGTGCAGGGCCTCTATCCCGATGACAGAAGCATTATGTGGGAGGCAAACGAGCTTGAAAGCTACATAGAAGAAAACGAGCTCATCAACATCAAAAAGAGCGTGAGCACATCCGAAGTGGTGGAGGTACCCTATCCCACAGTCACCACCCGCGACATCACCAAATACAGCGGATACAGAGTGGTCCGCCAGGAAGGTATAAGCGGAAAGAAGAGAGTCACAACCACTCATGTATATATAGATAATGAACTCAGCACCACATATACTACCGATGAGGTTATCATCGCGCCTCAGGAAGAAATAATCGTAATCGGCACAAAGACAACCTACGGCGGAGTATATATCGGTCAGGCATCATCCATGGGATTCCTGTGGCCTGCGCCTCACTGCCACTATATCTCCTCGCCCTACGGATGGAGAAGCAGCGGCTGGCACAAGGGAGTTGACCTTTGCACAAGCAACGGCACAGCAAGAGGTACACCTGTTATCGCCTCGCGCTCGGGTGTGGACGAGGTTGTTCAGAGAAGCGCCTCCGGATACGGCAATATGGTGCTCATAAATCACGGTGACGGCTACAAGACGAGATATGCCCATCTGCTTGAGGGCTCGATTACCGTGAGAATCGGCGAAACCGTTGAGGGCGGCAAAACCATAGGCAGAGTAGGCTCAACAGGAAACTCCAGCGGACCTCACCTTCATTTTGAGGTAATCTATAACGGCGAAACACAGAATCCCGTTAATTTCATATCATAAGAATCGGAGCGTAACATGAAACTGTCGGAGATAATTCCGGAAATCGTTTATAATGAGGTTTACGATTGCGGTGACGAAACCGCAATGTATATCATTGACGATACGGAATTATCTCTTTTTGATGATATCTGCAAAAAAATAAAAGAGCGCGGGTACACCGAATCAGATAAAAATATCATCGACGGCAATATCTCACGCTCTTTCAGAAAAGACTGTCTTATTCATGTTTATTATGTGCCGGCGGAGAAAAAAACAAGAATCATTACCGACGGCATTACCTGCGGATTCAATACCTCTCCCGTGAAATCCGGGGATATACAGCCCGTTTTTTTCCAGTTTGAGGTTGACCACTCGCTCATTGACTGCGGGATGTGTTACATAATGCTCTGCGATGACGGCAGCTTCATTATCCTCGACAGCCCGCACTGGTATTCCGTAAATGATGATATCAGGATAATCGAGTTTCTCAGGAAGATATCGGGCGAGGAAAAGCCGCGCGTTTCATGCTGGCTTTTTTCTCACGCGCACGAGGATCATATAGGTAAATTCAACTCCCTGCTCGGTTATTACTCTGACAGGATTAAACTTGAATCGGTCTGCTTCAATTTCATTTCGCCCGGATATGACGCGGTGATAAAAGAGGATAATATGATAAGCGGGACGGCAAGATTCCGTTCGCTTCTCAGTGAGCACAAAGAAATAAAAGTGATAAAGCCCCACACGGGAATGAAAATCTGTATAAGGAACTGGTCTTTTACCGTTCTGTGCACTCACGAAGATATTTTTCCCGCACCGGTTGATAATTTCAATGATACATCCACCGTATATCTCGCTGAGTGCGAAGGCACGCGCATTATGCTTCCCGGAGATGCCTCTGAGCTCTGCGACAGAGTACTGCTCACGAGATACCGCGAGTCACTCTCGTGCGATATTATACAGATTTCCCACCACGGCCACAGCGGACTTTCACCAGAATTCTACCGCAGAGCAAATGCCGCGTGCGCGCTTTTCCCCGTGACACAGATTAAGTTTGACGAGGAATTTGGCAGGCAGGAGAGCAACCGCCTCGCCGTGCAGATTGCCCGGGAATACTATATCGCATCAAACGGCACTGCGGAAATACCTCTACCTTACAGACCGGGAAACGTCACTCTTTACCCGGATGAAACGTTTGAGGATTTTGATGGTATCTATAACCTCTGGACTTATGAATACAGCGAAGAATATAAAAACCGGCTTTACCGGGAGTATATAGAAAGAAAAAAATAAACAGGAGATGAAAAACTATGGACTTTTTCGGGTCTGTACAAGGTTATTTTTCACAGCTTGGCGATTATTTTAAAATCGGCACAAGTCTGCTAATGGCGTTCTTTATGTCAATCGGTCAGATTATTGCACCTCTGACCGCAAACAGAAATGCTCTGTTTGATAAATGGAGCACCTCAGACAAATTTTCAAGCTCATACTGCGTTGAAATGAAAAAAGACCCCAATAAGGACTTCGTGGTTCTTAACCTCGCGGATATTCAGCTGAAAGACAAAGAGCTCTATGATGATTCCTGGGATTTTGCAAAAGCGACAATAAAATATGAAATTACAAAGACAAAACCCGACTTGATCACGCTCACCGGCGACAATGCCTGGGGTATGCTCACATACATCGAGCTGTGCAAAGAGATAGATTCCTACGGTATCCCCTGGGCGCCTGTAATGGGCAACCACGACGTCAATAACACTCCCTCAGAATTCTGGTGTGCTTATCAATTCACACAGACCGAAAACTGTCTTTTTAAATTCGGGCCGAAAGATATGGGCTTTGGAAACTACATCATCAACATTACAGAAAACGGCAAAATCATTCACTCCCTGTTTATGATGGATACACACTCCAATGCCTTTGATACCAAGGAAAGCAAGATTAATGCAGGATCCGATGGTGACACTTCAGGCTATGACCATCTCTGGGCAAACCAGCTTGAATGGTATGAGTGGGCTGTAAAAGGAATAAAAGAAACTGCGGGTAAAACAGTTGAAAGCTCTGTATTTATGCATATCCCTACTGTTGAATACGCCGATTATTATGCAGATTACTATGACGCAGATAAAGACTGCTGGAAACCTGAATATGCAGGCACCTGCTTCGGAGTGAATCATGAACCTGTATGCAGTCCAAAAGGCAACAACGGTTTCTTTGACCTTTGCAAGAAACTCGGAAGCACCAAAAACATAGTAGTCGGACACGATCATGTCAACTGCTCGTCAATGCTTGTTGACGGCATCCGTCTCTCATACGGTCTCAAATGCGGCTCCGGCTGCTACTGGGAGCCCGAGATGAATGGCGGCTCAACTCTGACAATTTCTTCCGACGGCAAAGCAGAATTCAGTCACGTTCCGTTCAACATCTTTAATCTGAGTGACATTATGTCCTCCGGATTATTCACAATCAAGGCAACACTGCATTCCGGGTCGGAAGAAGTAGCCGACATTCCTTTGTCCGCTTTCTATGACGGCGAAAAATTCGCAATAGATATTACTGTTTCCTTATCCGGATTAAACATCGAAATGAGAATTATTTACAGAGACGGTCAGTTAATAACGCTGATTCCGTCGCTCAGAGGATATTACATAACAAGCAATCAAGATCTGAATGATCTGATGAGTCAGTACGGTCCGGATGAAATAAACAGCACACTCGGCTTTATGTTTTATAATACATCCGACAAAAAGCATCTCGGTACGGAAACCGTGAAAATCTACGGCAAGGAATACAGGGTTGAGAAATATGAGTTCCAGCCGCTTTCCGGCGACAAGTATATAGCTAAATATTATTTTGATGATAACAAATTTGAAAAGATAGAGTTTGAATACGAAGGCGAAGAAAAGGCAATGTTTGAATTAAATGAGCTCTATCCGTATGCCGACAGTGATATGTTCGAGATTCCCGCAGGATACATAGACATGACAGGCATAATGAATTCCCGGATGGCAGATAACTCCTTACAGGAAGCAGCATAAAACCGGGTTTCGCATTTAAACGAGAACATGCAGACTTGAGACTCAGATAAATCCGCGCCTCAAGTCAGAAATCAGCATGGAGCCACCGGCAGTTGTCAGTCGCTTCGCTCCGTGATAATAATAACATAACGGCCTGCAGGTTGATAATACTTCCTGCAAGCCGTTTCTTTTATTGGTTTTTGAATTTATCAAAGAAATTCTTCTTGCTGCCGGGGGCGGCTCCTCTTTCGACGCCGAGCTCTTTTTCAAGCTCAAGCATCAGTTCCTTCTGCCTCTGAGTCAGATTTTTGGGAGTGTCAACGATGATTCTCACGACCATATCGCCCTTGCTGCGGCTGTTGACAACCTGTATGCCTTTGCCGCGAAGCGTGAAAGCGGTATCCGACTGAGTGCCGGGAGGAATGTCAAAGAATACATCGCCCTCAAGTGTGGGAATCCTGAGCTTGTCTCCCATTGCCGCCTGAGTGAAACTGATATGCTTATCAAGAAGCAGAGTGTATCCCTCACGCGTGAAATAGGGGTGAGGTCTGACATAGACAACCACTTCAAGATTGCCTTCCGTGCCTCCGTTTATGCCGGAATTTCCCTGACCGTAAATGACAAATGACTGTCTGTCGTCAATACCGGCCGGCACCTCAACATCAACGCTGGTTTTTTCAGAGATTCTGCCCTTGCCTCTGCACTTCGGGCAGGGGTTATCTATAACCTTGCCTGCTCCCGAGCATTTCGGGCAGGATTTCTGTGTCTGTATGGTACCGAAAGGTGTTCTCTGCTGAACGCTGACATATCCCCTGCCGTGACAGTCGGGGCATTCTTTCGGGGACGTGCCGTTTGCGCAGCCGTTTCCGTGACAGTCGGGACAGGTGTGAACCTTATTCACATCGACCTTGCGCTTGCATCCCTTGGCCGCATCTTCAAATGAAATGGTGAGACGGGTTCTGATATCCTCTCCCCTTCTCGGCGCGTTCGGATTTCCGGACTGCCTTGAGCCGCCGAATCCTCCGAAACCGCCGCCGAAAAATGAGCCGAAAATATCTCCCAGATCCACATCAAATCCGCCGCCGAACGGGCTTCCTCCGCCGGCACTGAAATTGGGGTCAACTCCGGCGTGACCGAACTGATCGTACTTTGCTCTCTTGTCGCTGTCGGAGAGAACTTCGTACGCCTCATTGACCTCTTTGAACTTCGCTTCGGCAGCGGAGTCATCGGGATGAAGGTCGGGATGGAATTCCTTTGCCTTCTGTCTGTATGCTTTTTTTATTTCCTCGTCACTTGCACCCTTACTGACTCCGAGGACTTCGTAATAATCTCTTTTATCTGCCAAAGTAAATACCTTCTGTCTTATTCAGCTTCGGTGAAATCCGTATAGTTTGCGCCGGGATCTCCGCCTTCGGGACCCTGCGCGCCGGGATCTGCCTGAGCTCCGGCCGCCTTATAGAGCTTCTCGCTTATCTCATAGAATTTCTTTGTAAGATCTTCCTTCTTTGCCTTGATATCTTCAATGTTGTCGCCTTTGAGAGCTTCTTTGAGAGCGTTGACTTTTTCGCTTACGGCGCTCTTATCCGCCTCGTCGAATTTGTCGGCGTTTTCATTGAGAAGTTTCTCAACCTGATATACCATCTGGTCTGCTTCGTTTCTCGCGTCAACATCTTCCTTATGCTTCTTGTCTTCCTCAGCGAATTTCTCCGCCTCGGCAACAGCCTTGTCTATATCCTCTTTGCTCATATTTGACGAAGCGGTGATTGAAATTGACTGCTCCTTCTGAGTGCCGAGATCCTTTGCGGAAACGTGGACGATGCCGTTGGCGTCGATGTCAAAGGTGACTTCGATCTGCGG
>CADBOL010000208.1 GCA_902796295.1 Oscillospiraceae bacterium | reverse complement strand
TCCGCTCTCATCCTCCATGGCGGCTCTGCGGTTTGCGTAAAAATAAACCTCGTCATCTATATCGCCCTCGAGCTTTTCGCGGGGCTGGTTATAGTGAAGGTCGGAGGCAACGGCGATTCCGAGGCTGTCATCCTTCAATGCGGCGGTGCTCACCGTGAAACATGAAGCAATAAAAATGAAAACAAGAATTAAAGAAAGTATCTTTTTCATCATATCATCTCTTTCCGGTTGAATAATCATAAAACAGAAACGGGCGACACAGGTCGCCCGGATTTTATTCAATACCTGTTACGGTAAATATTTGACTTCGATATCGTTTGCCTTGCCGAAATCTGTAACGGCGGTGTTTCTCTCATAGGTCCAGATAGTGAAACCATCTGAGCCCTCGAAATCGGATTTATTGATATTGATATTATTGCCTCTGAAGGTTACGACCTTGAGATGCTCACAGCCGGAAAAACAGCTTTTGCCGAATTTTTCAACTGTATCGGGGATATCAATCTGAACGAGCTTCTTGCAGTCGGTAAACGCCTCTTTGCCGATGCTTTTGAGGTGGCGGGCATAAACCATGATAGCTCCGTAAATGCTGGATCCCTTAAAGGCGGCATCCTGAATCTCCTCAAGGAAAGTGGGGAATCTTACTTCCTGAAGTCTGTCGCTGTTTTCAAAAGCGCCTTTTGCAATGACCGTTACATTGGCTCCGCCGAGCTGATCGGGAATTGTCAGCTTTTCCTTGTAATCGTGAGCCGTGTATTTGACTACGGCGGCATTGCCGGCTTCATCTATAATATAGTTGAAGCCCTCATAAACCTTGACCTCGTCTTCTTTATAAGTTATTTCCTTGCTTTTGCCGGCAGCCCCTTCTTCCTTACTGCCGCAGGCGGCAAAAAGCGCAACGAGGGTAATTAAACAAACAAGTAAGCAAATCAGTTTTTTCATTATGAATCCTCCTTAAAGACCTGCCTGTGATACTTTGCCGGAATGCTCTTCCCAACTCTCCGAATAATGATATACCCCTTCGGAATCGGTCACGAAATAATAATACGGTGTATCCTCGGGATAGAGAGCCGCGTTTATCGCCGCCATACCGGGATTGTTGATCGCTCCCGCGGGAAGCCCCTTGCACATGTAGGTGTTATAGTTTTCGCAGTATGTGTAATAGACATCCCCGTCATCAATATAAGGCTTTATGCTCTCTTTCAGATATGAAATCGTGGCGTCGCACTGAAGCTTGGGAAACGACGGCGAATCAAGCCTGTTATGAATTACGCTTGAAACGCGCTTCGCCTCGTCCGAGCCGCCGGATTCTCTCTGAACTATTGACGCAAGAGTAATAATCTCATCAACGCTGTATCCGAGCTGAGATGCTCTCGATTCAATTTCGGGCGTGAGCTTGGACTTTGTATTGTCAAGAAATTTCTTTAACACGGATGAAGGATTTTCACCGATGAAAAACTCATAGGTATCCGGAAAAAGATAGCCCTCGAGCAGAAACGCTCTGTCTGCCGGGTTCGGAATATCAAAGCCGTACTCCGTGAGATACTCTGTTTTATTTGTTTCGTCCCTGAATTCCTGCGCCCCGCAAACGCCGTTTTCCTCAAGCTTCAGGGCAATCCTTGAAATTGAGTAGCCCTCGGGAAACGTGAGCTTTACAATATTTGAATCGGTCTGCGTTTCACCGGCGGAACCGGATTCCTCCATCTCACGCGTGTCTGAGGTCAGCTCCGGTTTCTTTGCGCATGAGGTAAAAAGCGCAAGCGAAAAAAGCAGGGCAAGAAAGAGAGACAATGATCTTATAAAGTAAATTTTCATATTGTTTTTATACCATAATGAAATTAATAATTCAAGTATAAACTGTTAACAATATCATCCGTCAGTATATCTCCGTTATAAACGGTGACCTTCTCAAGCTGGCACACGGGGAGCTCAACGCTCTGTTCCATAACCGCCTGAAGGAGCTGAGAGACGACGGCTTTTTTATCGGTGAATCCGGTTGAAGCGCGAAGGCGCTCGCAGAGATTGTCGATTGCCTCATCCGAGAGACCGGTAAGATTCATTCTGCCTCCGGTGTGGCAGTAATCATATTTGTCGCAGGTCGCGCCGTCTTTAACGCTCATTACCCACAAGTCGGCTTTGCCAGCTTTGACAGCCTTTTTTAGCCCGGCATAGTCACAGAGAGTGACGGCCGTATTGATTCCCGATTCATTGAGCCTGCGGGCCATATCGT
Source organism: Oscillospiraceae bacterium (assembly GCA_902796295.1). Lineage (GTDB taxonomy): Bacteria > Bacillota > Clostridia > Oscillospirales > Acutalibacteraceae > CAG-177. Next base: position 5,621 of record CADBOL010000208.1, on the reverse strand, counting down.
CCGCCGCCGTTTTTTCCGGGGAATCCTCGGCTCCGACACAGTAAAGATTAAGTTTGCCGACGGTATCTTCATAGATTGATTTTACGGGATCGCCTTCAAAATAGGGCTCATTGGCTCCCGGATACTCGGAAAACCTGACGCTCAGCGGCAGATAAACCTTTGTGTAAAAAGATCCGAAGCGCTCGTCAAGGGCATCATAAACGGTGCATGCCTTCATAATCTGCCTGCGCACTATCTCATCGGGAATCCTTGCCGTATTGACAAAAAGCGATATGTAGCTGTCATTGTCGCTTACGGTGTATTTCAGATTCTTTGACGTGACTGTGCCCATTATTTCATTATCCGCGATAACCGCCGCGACATCCGCCTTTCCGGATGAAACCGCTTTGACCGGGTCGGTTTTCGTCTTGACACAGTCTATAATCTCAAGAGATGAAAAATCCGTATCGTATTCACTGAAATACTTGTTTTTCTTAAGGGAGGTCATATTTGTTCCCTTATCAAAATCCGTTATCATATACGGCCCGCATCCGAGCGAGAGGGTCGTGAAATCCTTGATTGTATCCGCCGCCCCCTTGACATAGTTCGCGGAATAAAACTCCTTTGATACTATGAAAGCGTTGAGAGCCGAAACGGAATTGATATTGCGGGAATTATAAGTAACGGTACAGGTGTAGTCATCCACCCTCTTGATACCGCTTATTTCTTTTACGGAAATACCGTCGCCGTAATTCTTTTCTATGTATTTTTTCTCATCGGAGGAGCTTTTAATCTCCTTGAGAGCCTCCTTGTAATCCCTGTCATCATAGTAGTATTCTTTGAGGCCCTGGATATCATTGAGATAAAAGTCTTTGAATACCCCGTCATATGTGGCGTCGGCGCAGAGATAATAGAAGAATATTACATCGTCAATGGTGACATTGCTGCCGTCGGAAAAACGCAGGCCTTTTTTTATGGTTACCGTGTATTTCACCTTTTCGCCGGAATACTCATAGGATATACTGCCGGCGGAATTCGTCAGCTTGTTGTCACTGCCTCTTCTCTGAATCCTCATGAACGTCTGGTTATTAACGCACAGGTCGCCCGGAGAATCCGCAAAAAAGGGATTGAAATTGCCGGTGATATTTTCCGAAGCTATTTTCAGAGGTCTGTCTTCGCTTTTCTTATCTCTGAAAAGGAATCCTTTTGTAAATACAGCGATACCGGCGGCGGTCAGAAGAAGCAGAAATACTATAAGTCTTAAAGGATGTGATTTTTTCATAATTCTTTCATATGGGCTGTCGCATTTAAGCGAAAAACAAACAGACAGAGTTTATAATCCCTTCGCTGTTTTTACCTTGTAGATTTGATTAATGGGTGTTTCTTTTTAAAGAAAAATAAGGAATAGTTAATTATATTGTCTGTTTTCGGCGGCTTTTCTCACTCGCTGTATCTGTATACTATCTTCGTTCGAAAATCCGCCGTTTTCATCTTAACTGCTAAGCCCCGGGCTGTCGCAATGGCAAGCACCAAATACGACAGCCCTTTCAATTCAAATATTATATTCGGTTTATCAGTCTTTGAAGCCCTCAAAGCCCTTGAAGATTGCTTCGGTATAGACATTGTTTTCGCTCTTGTCGTGAAGAGGATACCATACCTGGGCAAAGAAGGGGTTGATTGATGCCTCATAGTCATAATCCCAGTAGAACTTCTTGCCTTCACAGTCGGTCGGGAATTCCTGCGGGCACCAGTGGCCGCCTCTGAGGACAAGGTTGGGGCTCATCATGAATTCGTTTCCTCTTGCGCTCTTCCACTTGATGGGCGTATAGAAGTCAACATAATCCGCCTCGGTCGCAAGGCATTCGCCGCCTCTGAAAGCCGCTGCCTTCTTGAAGTCTTCTATTGTGAGATCTTCAACCTTTTTGCTCTCATCATAGCCGTGGTCGAGAACAACGACATCGGAAGCCGTGGTCTTCTTTGAGGGAATGACAATCTTGAAATCATCCCAGCTCTCGGGAAGCGCTTTATACTCCTCGATTGTGCCGTAATATGCGGAAATTCTCTCGGGAATGTTATTCTTTATCCACCACTGTGTGCCGTAGATTTCCTTATTGGCGAGAGATTTCATAAATGTGCTCTTAATCAGCGGAGCGAAGGGCTTTCCGAGGAAAGCAAGTTTGAAATAAGGCTCCACGTGATCCATAAGGGATTTGAAATACTGCTTAACGGGGATGTTTGCTCTGAAGTGGCAGTATTTCTCAAGCTCGTCGCCGTCATAGTACCACTGGCCGTGGAAGTTGCGGGTAATGAACCAGTTGGGCTGGAACATCTTTTTGGGTGAGCCGATACCGATTGTGTCAAGCAGGAGCTGCTCAAACTCGAAGTTTGTGAGTCTGTATTCCTCACCGGAACCGATGTTGTAGAATCTTCTCCAGAATTCCTCGGGTATATCGTCGCCGCAGACGTTTACCATAAGGCGGGCGGAATCCTCAACAGTCGCCCACTCGAGCACGCCGTTGATGGGCACATGGAACATGATGGGATCCATATTCTTGAGAATATCGGCGTAGAGTATGCCCGACTGACGGCAGGATACCCAGTATTTGAGTCCGCTCTCGGCAAAGATTTCCTCTGCTATAACCTTTGAGCAGGCATAGTGATCGTAAATGCTGATTTTGATGGGGTCGCCGCAGCGTGCCCAGTGAATGGGAGCGTTTCTGTCGCCTGTCTCGGCAACAGTGCCGATATAGACTACCTTTACGGCGTCGGGATTGGGCTGAGCCTTGACGGCGTCAACAACATTGCGCGCCGCCGTGGTGTTGGTGACGACTGTCTTTGTGGGATAGTAGTCCGCGGCGGGAGAAACCATGCCGCCCACGTGAAGAACATAATCCGCTCCGTCAACGCCTCTCTTGACGTCTTCAAAGTTTTTAAGATCGCCCCATACAATCTTGACGGAAGGATCATTGAGATATCCGGCAAACTTTTTCCTGTTCTTTTCGCTGTCGCGGAGAAGAACGTTGATATTGAACTGATCCTTGTGCTTTATGAACTCAAGGAAGCTCTGATAACCCATGTTGCCGGAAGCGCCGGTAAGAAATACTGTTTTTTTCTGTGCCATTGAATAACCCTCCAGATAAAATAATTAGTTTTGAACCATTGATAATAATAACATAAAAATGATACTAAATCAATATGATTTTGTATATTTTGTTACTGAATGATAATTTTTCTTATCAGATTTTCGGTTTCAATCATTGCCGCCATTTCTTTTTTGTGAGTCTCAACAAATTCGCTGTCATCGCGCACTCTCGATTTTGTGCCTATATCGAGGCCGAGAAGCGAAAGGCGGTATTTCGCGTTAACGGGATACTGGCGGGATTCGACGGTAGAGGCAAACGAGAGGAAATCCGCCATCTGCTTTGCCTTTTCCGGCTCCTTTTTGTAGTTGTCACAGAGCCAGGCATAGAGATCGGGATGAAAATTTGCCATGACTCCCGAGTATCCGGCGCATCCGGCTTCAAGGGATTCGAGCAGTGTCGCGCCGTTTGCGTTGAATATCTTGAGCTCCGTTCCCTTTGCCGCCTCGAGCTTTGCGCGTATCTGCGAAATATTGCCGCAAGTATCTTTGATGAATTTAAGCGGGCTTGTTTCACAGCATTTCTTAATCAGAGAAGGAGTCATAAGCCTCTTGTAGGGATAAGGGCACTCATAGATGCCGAATCCCGTATCCGGAAGAGCGGCGACCGCCTTCTCATAGTTTCTCATGAAGACATCTTCGCCCTCGTTTTCACCGGCGAATCTGTTGGCTATGAAAACATAGGCGTCAATGCCCGTGGCTGTAAAAGCCTGCGCCTCTTTTATCTGAGTGTCGATATCATCGGCAACGTGACCCGAGGCGACTATGCTGATACCGTCGGGCTTGTTTTTCATTATGAATTTGAGAAGCTCAAGCCTCTCCTCAAACGAGAGATAAAAGATTTCGCTCGACTGGCAGATTGCGAATATTCCGCTGACTCCGTTGGTCTTGTAGAAATCAAGCAGCTGCAAAACTCCGTTATAATCGACTTTATTATCATCCGTAAAGGGAGTGAGCATGGTCGGATAAACGCCGTTGTTAATATCTTTAATCAAGGGATTTCCCCTCCTTTTTGCTTCTTTCAATAAGATATCCCCTTACCTCACCGGCAAAATAGAATGAGCCGCACACGAGCACGGTTTCATCATCATCCGCAGTATCAAGGGCGTATTTCACAGCGGATACAGCGTCGGGTATTTCCGATACATCATTGCAGATTTTTTCCGCGCATTCCGCAAGAGCGTGAGCATCGAGCGCCCTGGGCACATCCGCCTGTGTTGCTATCACTCTGTCAGCGAGAGGCAGGACAGTATCAAGGTATTTCTCATAATCCTTATCCGACATTATCGAGCATACCGCCGTTATCTTACCGCCCGTCACGCACTTGCCGGTAAAGTTTCTCAGCGCCGCGGCGCCTTCCTCGTTATGACCGCCGTCAAGTATCACGGAGCATTTCAGATCAAAGAACTCAAGGCGCGCCGGCATCGCGGATTTCTTCAGCGCCGCGCGGAGCGTCTCATCGCCGGCACCGGGCAGGATTGTTTTAACCGCCTCAATCGCGGTGACGGCGTTGTAAACCATATGCTCACCCGCAAGAGGCAGAGAATATTCGCTGCCGAGATAAGAGAATACGGTACCCCTGAGAGACTCGCTCAGAATCTCAACCGAATCCGTCTGCGGGACTGTCAGCGTGCTACCGGCGGAGCGGCAGGCGCTTTCGATAACTTCGAGCGCTTCCGGATTCTGTTTCGGATAAGTTACCGCCGGGCAGCCGGGCTTGATGATACCCGCTTTTTCATAAGCTATCTTTGCAACCGTGTCGCCGAGCACTCCCGTGTGATCAAGAGAAACGGAAGTGATAACGGAAACAAGAGGGTTTTTAATAATGTTTGTGGCGTCAAATCTTCCGCCGAGACCTACCTCGAGCACGACATAATCGCAGTGCATTTCCGAAAAATAAAGAAAAGCGGCAGCGGTAATAAATTCAAACTCCGTTACGGTTATATTATTCTCTTCGCTGGCTCTCTTTGCCTTATCAACACACCGGGCAAGATCGGCGGGAGCTATCATTTCCCCGTCAATCTGAATCCTCTCTCTGAAATCTATCACGTAAGGAGAGGTATAAAGCCCTGTCCTGAACCCCGATTCCGTCAGAATCCTCGAGCAGACGGTGCAGACCGACCCTTTGCCGTTGGTGCCCGCGACGTGTATGATTTTAAGCTTATCCTGCGGATTACCGAGTTTCTCACATAAGAGAGAAACCCTCTCAAGACCCGGCTTAATGCCGAATCTCTCGAGGGAATGAACATATTGTATCGCCTGAGTGCAATTCATATTATCTCCCGAAAAGAAAGAATAAATAATCAGCCGAGCTTGGCAATGCTCTCTTTGAGCATCTCAATCTTTTCGCTGTATTTTGCCGCGGCCTCTCTCTGAGCCTGAACTACATCGGCCGGAGCCTTTGAGACAAACTTCTCGTTTGAAAGCTTGTTGTTTACGAAGTCGAGGTCCTTCTGAGTCTTTTCGAGCTCTTTCTGAAGGCGCGCTCTCTCCGCTTCAAAAT
>CADBOL010000207.1 GCA_902796295.1 Oscillospiraceae bacterium | reverse complement strand
TCTGTCGGCGGCGGCGCGGTCGAAGTAACCGTAAACGGAGCTCACGAGGTTACCGCTGTCACGCTGAAGCCCGAAATAGTCGATCCCGATGATATCGAGATGCTTCAGGATTTAATCATTTCCGCGACCAACGAATCAATAAGAAAAGCAAATGAGACAATGAACAGAGAAATGGAAAAATTCCAGAGCGGTCTCAATATTCCCGGTCTGGCAGGTCTCTTCTGATGGCGGGATTCACACCTTCTCTTGAAAACTTAATCGATAAATTTGCCTCTCTTCCGTCTGTCGGCAGAAAAAGCGCTCAGCGCCTCGCCTTCCATGTGCTCGGTATGAGCGATTCAGAAGCGGAGAGCTTCACAGAGGCAATTGCGCGAGCTCGCGAGTCTGTTCACAGATGCAGAATCTGCTGCAATTTTACGGATAACGATGTCTGCAGTATCTGCTCATCTCCGGAAAGAGACAAAAGCACAATATGCGTAGTCGAGGACCCGCGCGATATAATCGCTTTTGAAAAGACTCACGAATACAGCGGCCTTTATCATGTGCTTCACGGGGTAATTTCTCCGATAAACGATATAAGCCCCGAAGATATATGCGTAAAAGAGCTTATTTCACGCCTCGGTGAAGGGAATGTGAAAGAAGTGATTATGGCTACAAACCCCACTGTTGAGGGCGAAGCAACAGCCATGTATATTTCCAAGCTCATAAAGCCGCTCGGCATAGGCGTAACCCGTCTTGCATACGGAATCCCGGTAGGCGCAGACCTCGAATTTGCCGACGAATTCACTCTTATCAGAGCTATTGAAGGCAGAAAAAACATCTGAGAAATACTCCCGGATTTTCATCAGATTTATTCACTTTTTTTACAACCGGATTCACTCTTTACACACCGGATTTTTACGTTCACAACTTTAACTTTTTATCCAATTTTCATTGTTAAAAATTCAGAGATAGCAGTTCTTAATATTTAACGGATTGCAGAGTTATACCACATTTTCACGCCACCTATTACTAATACTAAACTACATACATAAATAAAGATTTACGCAAAGCGGATTTACCATTGATTTTTTAAAACACCCGAAGCGGAGGAATATAATATGAAGTTCTTTTGTAATTCTTATGACCTTTCGGAAGCCTGTCAGATAGTTCAGAGATCGACATCTGCAAAGACCGCGATTCCCGCAGTCGAAGGAATTCTGCTTGTCGCTGAAAACGGAGCTCTCACTCTCACCGGTTACGATCTTGAGATGGGTATCACCACTCAGATTGCCTGTAATGTTGAAGAGAGCGGAAAAATAGTAGTCAATGCGCATATGTTCAGCGAAACAATCAGGAAGCTGCCCGACGCGAATGTCTATGTTGATTCCGACTCAAGACAGATTGCAGAGATAAAATGCAACGACTTCAAGACGAAGATAATAGGTATGAGCGCCGAGGAATATCCAGAGCTTCCTGCCATTATCGGCGGATATGATGTTGTGCTCAGCCAGTCCATGCTCAAGGATATGATTAAAAAGACAATCTTTTCCGCAGCGAGCAAGGATGCGAAAGTAGTACATACGGGTGTTAAATTTGAAATAGAGGATAATCATATAAGACTTATAGCGGTTGACGGAGTGCGTCTGGCTATAAGAAATGAAACTATTGAATACAGCGGCGAGAATCTCTCTTTTGTAGTGCCGGCAAAAACTCTCTCGGAAGTGCTCAAGCTTCTCTCGGACGGTGATGAGACAATCAATATCTCCGTAGGCAAGAGACATATTATATTCAAGATAGGCGCATATGATATAGTTTCAAGACTGCTTGACGGAAACTTCCTTGATTACAAGGCGGCGATTCCGCAGTCAACAAAGACAGTGGCAACAGTTGATACTCTTAAATTTCTTGAGAGTATTGACAGAACCTCGCTCATACTTGCCGACAGGCTCAAGAGCCCGATCAAGTGTGTATTCGCTAATAATTCAATTGCCATGTCGAGCAATGCCTCAATAGGTACTTCGAGCGACAAGATTGCCGTTGAGATACAGGGCGATGACTGCACAATCGGATTCAATAACAAATATATGCTCGATGTGCTCAGAGTATGCGATACCGATAAGGTGAGAATCATGCTCAACGGACCTATCGCTCCCATTCTTGTCGTTCCCAGCGAGGGAGACAGCTTTATATTCCTTATCCTGCCCGTGAGGTTAAAGAATGAAGATTAAAGTCCGGGTTGCCGAAAAGCAAAAGATTGAAAAAAAAATAGATACCGAATTCATAAGACTTGATGCTTTTTTAAAGCTGGTTGACGCCGTTCAGTCCGGCGGTCACGCGAAGATAGTGATTCAAAGCGGAGAAGTGAAAGTCAACGGTGAAGTCTGTGAACAAAGAGGAAAGAAACTCAGACCGGGCGATACGGCCGAGTATAATAAAATAATTTACAGCGTAATATAATAAGTATAAGGAGGATGAAATATGAAAATCATAGCTCATTCCTCCTTTAATTTTCGCAATATTGAGAGAGCGACAATATATCCGGATGAAGAGGTACATATAATTTACGGCGAAAACGGCCAGGGAAAAACAAATCTCATAGAGAGTATCTGGCTTATGACCGGGTTTTATTCATTCAAAGCGAGAAAGAATATCCAGCTGATCAAATATGACTGCGATGAGGCGGCAATAGAGAGCAGATTTTATTCACACGGGCGTGAACAGAACGCTCAGATGAAAATCAATCAGAAAAAAGAGCTTATTCTCAACGGAG
>CADBOL010000206.1 GCA_902796295.1 Oscillospiraceae bacterium | reverse complement strand
GCAATTGTTAATTAGTAATTAGTAATGAGTAATTAGTAATTGAGGGTCGCGTGCGAAGCACGCTCCGATTATATTGAGTTAGCAGTTAGCAGGGAGCAGTTAGCAGTTGAGGGTCGCACGCAAACATGCTCCGGAGTGTATATGTCTGTTAAGGTGACAGGTTGTATGGAACGCCGTCCCGGCGTTCCGGGTGAAACGGAGTTTCACAAAAGCTATCAGGCTATGTGCCTGCGGCATATCCGGAGAGCCGAAATTGTATCCGTGCCCACACACCTAATACCTAAATCCTAATCTCCTGATGCCTGATTTCGCAATGCGATTCCAATATCTGACATCTATTATCTAACGTCTGACTTCTAAAATGCGCTTCCATCCTCTAATATCTAAAATCTAATATCTAACTTCTAATACGCCTTTCTTCTCCAGTGGAAAAGATACTGCTGGGCGATGCCGCGCACGCCGTCTGTGCACCCGGGCAGACCGTCGGGATATGTTTCGGCGAGGATCCGCTTTACCCAAACATCAACCGGCAGGCAGTCAACGCGCCCGAAGCCGTAAAGCAGGGCGCATGCGGCGACTTTGTCGCCGACGCCTTTGATTTTCTTGAGCTCCGCGGCAGCATCCTCATCGCTCATGTTGTTTATTTTATCAAAATCCACCGTGCCGTCCGCAACCTTGCGGGCGGCATCGATAATGTATTTGTTTCTGAATCCCGCTCTTAGCGGAGCGAGTGCCTCCGGGCCTGCGCAGGCAACTTTTTCGGCGGAGGGAAAAGTGAAATCTCCGCCGCCGAGGTCATCGCCGAGGGTTTCGCAAAGGCGCTCGATTATTCCTTTTATCCTCGGGATATTGTTATTTTGCGAAATAATGAAGGAGCAGAGCGCCTCCCAGGGCTCCTGCCGCAAGATTCTTATTCCCGGGCAGAATTCAACCGCCTCTCTGAGCGCGGGGTCGGAGCGGAAGCCGGCGCAGATTTTTTCATAATCACGGCCAAGGTCAAAGTACGCTTTCCAGATGTTTTCGAAGTCCTCTTCGCTGCTTCCTTCAAAGATGATTTTTTCCCCCTCGGAGCGGACCGTCAGAGCCCTTCCGCATGCCACTCCGTGCATGCCTCCGTCAGGCAGTTTTTTCCACCTGAAAGCCTGCCCGCAGTCGAGCGTTATGTCTACATTTAACCAATTATTTACGATTATTTTTGTTAACTTTTTTTTCATGGAAATTCCTCAAAATGTGAATAACTTTAAGGTTTTCACGCTCAAAATCCATATTTTTCAAGCTTTTTTGGCAAACTTCTTCACTTTATTCACGCGGTTTTTCACTTTTTTGCTTTTTTCCGGCCTGTGATGTGAAAGAAGTGCAAAACTCATTCATGCAGCAATTTTCGCATTTCGGGCGGCCCGAAATACATATATCTCTGCCGTGAAAAACGACCCTGTGACAGAAGTTATTGCTCCTGTCGGGAGGCAGAATTTTGCGAAGCTCAAGCTCGACTTTTTTCGGGTCTTTTGTGTCTACAAGACCGAGCAGATTCGATATGCGTATGAGGTGAGTATCCGCGACAACGGCGGGCTTTCCGTAAATATCGCCGACGATAAGATTTGCCGTCTTTCTGCCGACTCCGGGGAGGGTTATCAGCTCCTCGATTGTGTCGGGCACTTCGGAGTCAAATTTCTCAATCAGCATCCGGCTCATATTGACTATATCTCTCGCCTTTGCCCTGAAAAAGCCGCAGGAGTGTATAATCCTCTCCACATCGGCTATATCGGCCGCGGCGAAGTCTTCGACCGTCTTGTATTTTTCAAACAGCTCCGGGGTCACCAGATTAACGCGCGCGTCGGTGCACTGAGCCGAGAGCCGCGTTGCTATGAGCAGCTGAAGCGGATCTGTGTAATCGAGAGTGCACATCGCGTCGGGATATTTCTTTTCAAGCGCCTCAACGGCGGCAAGGGCTTTCTGCTTCTTTGTCAATTTAAACAACCTTTCATTTTCTCTGTGTGTGGAATTATACAACAAAAATTAAAATAATAAAAGCGATTTGTAAATTATTTTTGTCAGAAACAGAAAATCATTGCAGACATATTATGATTGTGATATTATTAGACCGAATCAGAATAGGGTTTAATAATGACATATAAAGGGGGATTATAATGAAAAACAGAACATTATCGATTATCGCCGTTATTCTCTGTCTGCTTGTTACGGCTTCTGTTTTTACCGCCTGTAATAAAAATAAAGATGACGGAGAAACCACGACTCTTGCTCCCGATGAATCCTGGGCGCCCGGCAGCGAGCCGTATCAGCCCGTGGAGATAACGGATGTTGAGCTTGTGGATCTTGTAAAAGAAGCGCTCGGCGATGAAGCGTCGGATTTCAAAGGCGACATTTCAAGCCTTAACCAGGATCAGATCAGCAAGGTCAAGCAGGCCGCGGCGGTAAAAGGATACGCCATCAAAGAGGAAAACGGCAAGGTTTCCTTCCAGAAGGATAACGCCGAAGTAACAGAGGTCGAGTCAAGCAAATATAACAGGATAATGTCAAAAGCCGGTGTTACCGATGTTTCACAGACAGTCAACGCCTCGCAGTACGCCGTGATTTCAAAGGAGGCGGAGTCTCAGGGCGCTCAGGCGGTTACCAACGAAAAAGGCAATGTCACCATAGTGTCGAGAGTGGGCCGCCAGCAGGCGACAAGGAATTCTTCCGCTTCGCGTAACGCAAACAGCCCCGATGATGTTACAAGCGCGGGCACCACAGCTTCCGGTCAGCAGAGCACGCAGAGCGGCGACGAGAATAAATTCACCCCGTCTCCCACTACGAGAAATATAGCTAACGGCGGCAAGGAAACAACTGCTTATTCCTTCACCAGCGGCGGCGGAACACTGTATGTTAACACAAAAGCAATCGAGAATGATTCCGCTTCGGCATACGGCG
>CADBOL010000205.1 GCA_902796295.1 Oscillospiraceae bacterium | reverse complement strand
CTTATAATGATAGCGGTAATAATTATCTTTTGTCACGCTGACTTCGAGCTCTTTTATGCCGTCAAGATAATCGCAGGCGGCCCTGATTTTTTCCGAGTTTCTCTCAACGGTCCTGAGCAGCTCTTTACCTGCGGCGGTTTTGTAATAATCGTCAAGGCTTTTGCAGCTGAGCAGCTCGCCGTCTGAAAAAGCGCGGTCTTCAAAATGATATAACGCGTTTCTGAAAGCGTTGGTGTTTTCGAATCCGGGATAATCGCCCGTTGCCTCGCTTCTGTTATAAAAGAATGAATCGCGCACCGAGCAGCAAAGGCTGAAGCCCGATATAAATACAAACAGAACTGACAGGATAAACGCAATTATTCCTTTGATTTTATTGGTATTTTTCAACTTTGTATCCAAGTCCCCACACCACCATCAAGTATTTAGGATCTTTGGGATTGATTTCGATTTTTTCTCTAATCCGCCTGATATGCACCGTCACTGTTTTATCCGAAACAAAGCACTCCTCATTCCACACCGCCTCATAAATCTGCTGAGTTGAGAAAACCCTGCCGAGGTTTTTCATAAGGAATTCGAGAATCCCGTATTCCGTGGCGGTGAGCTTTACCTGCTCGCCGTCAACCGTGACCTCTTTTGTCAGAGTGTTGACACACAGACCGCCCGTCTTTATCTCGCCCTCCTTGGTTTCAAGAGAGCCGAGAGAGGTGTATCTGCGTATCTGGGATTTAACTCTCGCCAGCAGCTCAAGCGGATTGAACGGCTTTGTGACATAGTCATCCGCGCCGAATGAGAGCCCTGCAATCTTATCGGTGTCTTCGCTCTTTGCCGAAAGCAGGATAATCGGGATATTATTCTTTTCCCTCAGGCGAACAGTGACATTCAGACCGTCGAGCCCGGGCATCATAATATCCAGAATGCAGCAGTGGACCTGATTATTCTTTATCAGTTCAATGGCGTCAATTCCGTTTTCGGCTTTGAGCACATTGTAGCCGTCCTGCCTGAGATAAATCCCGATAGAGTCGAGAATCGCTTTGTCATCGTCACAAACGAGAACAGTGTACATCGGCATTCCTCCCTGATCCGCTTTCAGTCTAATACTCAATTTCAAAAAATCGTCTTAGAAAAAGTTAAGATTTTCTTAAGATTATTTCATTTACATCCCGGCGTAGTATTCCGCGAGAGATTCTGCAAGAGCCCTGCAGACCGAAATATACATATATTCCTCATATTCCTCTTTCCTTGAAACGCTTACCGAAGTGCCTGAGGAATTTGCTATATCGGGAAAGGTTTTATGACCTCCCGTGCTCACTCTGACAGTATCATCATCGCCGTAGCCTTTCTCTTTCAGGCCTTCCATCTGCTTTTTGATGTCATCGCATTCCGAGCGCGTTTCGGTAATGAGGAATGAGAGCAGATAGATTGATTCGCCGCCCGGCACACGGGCGCTGAATCCGGCGAGCGAGCTGCACTGTCTTTCCCACTTTTCAACCTTGATATATTCTTCATTTATCGTAAAAGGAGTACCGTTGCCTTTACCGTCTCTTGAATAGAGGCGGTTGATTTCCCCGAAGACATCCATCATGTCAAGAATACCCGGTCTCATTTCCTCATATTCCTGAGAGAGACTGCATGCGGAATTCAAAGTGTCAAAGAGTTTTGAAACTTCAACAAAGAGTTTCGGGTTTGCTGTTTCCGAGAGATCCTTTATTTCCTGCGCGGCGTCTCTCCATGAGCGGATTTTTTCCGTGTCATACTCAGCGAGAAGGCGGGGATACTCACGGTTTATTTCAAGACGCAGATCGATATATTTTCTCAGACTACCGCCCTTTGTTTCTCCTATATAGGATGAGATTGATTTAGCGGCCATAAAGTCATTCCGGCGGATTTTCTTAAGAGCGTCCGCCGAGAGAAAAGTATCTTTGAAAACACAGGCAATCACCAGCAGCGCCGTAATTACGGCTGCGGCGATTACGGGTTTCAGCGGTATCCGCTTTTTTTCTTTGTTTTCGTTTGTTTCGCTGTTCACGGTTTCATTCATATCTTTCACCCGTTGGCATAGTCGAGAGTTTTTTCAATCAGGGCAAGTTTGTTTTCCCCTTCATTGACAGATACCGAGAAATATGGTTTTCCGCCGCCGGCGCTGACCTTTACTCTGCCGCTGAAATGCGGCGCTATCTTATATATTGTATCCATATCAAGCTCTTCTGTCTTGAAAACGAGTCTGCCGCTTTCAATGGAGATTTCATAGATACCGCTCTGAGCCGCCTTGTATCTGACTGTGGAGATTCTTATAAGGCCGAGCACCGTCTCGGGAGGCTCGCCGAATCTGTCAATGAGTTCATCGGTAACATCGAGGGCGTCCTCTTTGCTCCTGATATCGGCAATCCTGCGGTAGATCTGAAGGCGCTGAGGCACGCTGGAAATATAATCCTCGGGTATATGAGCGTCGATGGGCAGGTCTATAAGGCAGTCTCTTTCCGGTTCCTTTGGCTTTTCTCCCTTTTCTTCGCCGACCGCCTGCTCAAGAAGTTTTATATACATATCGTAACCGACCGATTCCATCTGGCCGTGCTGTGACGCGCCGAGAATATTTCCGGCTCCGCGAAGCTCGAGATCTCTCATGGCTATGTGGAATCCCGAGCCGAACTCCGTGAATTCCCTGATTGCTTCAAGGCGCCTCTCGGCGATTTCACTGAGCTGTTTGCCTCTGGTAAAGGTGAAGTATGCGCTTGCCCTTCTTGCGGAGCGCCCGACTCTGCCTCTTATCTGGTGGAGCTGGGCGAGACCCATCCTGTCGGCGTTTTCAATTATCAGCGTATTGACATTGGGTACGTCAACACCCGTTTCGATAATGGTGGTGCAGACAAGTATATCAATCTCGCCGTCGAGCAGACGTCTCCATACCTCGCTGAGCTCAACCTCGCTCATTTTGCCGTGAGCCACGGCAACGCGCGCATCGGGCAGATACTTCATAATCTCCGCCGCCTTGCGCTCTATGGTCTCAACTTTATTGTAAAGGTAATAGACCTGGCCGCCGCGCCTTAGCTCCTGCTCCATCGCTTCAACCAGAATATCAACATTATGCTCGATTACATAGGTCTGAACGGGCTGCCTGTCCTGCGGGGCCTCCTCAATGACCGCCATATCGCGGATACCGGTCATGGCCATATTGAGGGTGCGCGGAATGGGGGTCGCTGTCAGGGTGAGCACATCGACAGCCGGGTAGAGAGATTTCAGCTTTTCTTTCTGAGCCACTCCGAATCTCTGCTCCTCGTCAACGACGATAAGGCCGAGCTTGCTGAACTTGACGTCATCGGAGATGAGACGGTGAGTGCCGACGACTACATCCACGCTGCCCCTTCTGAGACCGAGCAGAGTTTTGTCAATATCCTTCTTCGTGCAGAAGCGCGAGAGCATCGCAATCTCAACCGGGAAGCCGTCAAAGCGCTTGAGAATCGTCTGATAATGCTGAAGAGCAAGAATTGTGGTGGGCACAAGGATTGCCGCCTGCATACCGTCCGCAACGCATTTGAAAACAGCTCTGAGCGCTACCTCGGTTTTGCCGAAACCGACATCTCCGCAAAGAAGGCGGTCCATGGGATACGGTTTTTCCATATCGCGCTTGATTTCTCTCACACAGCGGAGCTGATCCTCGGTTTCGCTGTATTCAAAACGCGACTCGAAATCGCTCTGCATATCGATATCGGGTGAAAAAGCGTGCCCCTCAATCTTGAGACGCTTTGAGTAAAGGGCAATCAGATCTTTTGCCATATCCTTTACAGCCGATCTGACTCTTGCTCTCGTCTTTTCCCATTCTCTGCCGCCGAGCTTATTGAGCTTGACTGCTCTGTCTTCTCCGCCGCCTATGTATTTTGACACCTGGTCGAGCTGAGTGACGGGAACATAAAGAATATCGCCCTTATCATATCTTATCTTGATATAGTCTTTGAGAGTGCCCTGTGTTTCAAGGCTGGATATGCCCTCAAATATACCTATACCGTGAGCTGAGTGAACAACATATTCACCCTTGTGAAGCTCAGTCAGGTTATTGAAAGCGTGCTTGCTTGTCTTTCTCGCCGGTTTCTGATGCTTTGCAATCTGGGCCCTGTATGTGAAAACGCAGAAAGCCGCGCCCGGATATTCACAGCCGTAAGTCAGACCGCCCGGTATAACGGACACTTTGCCGACCGGAAATTTTTCGGGAGGAGTGCTGTAATAATTATTGGGGACTCCGGTTTTTTCAAGATCTTGCGAGAGGACGGAGGCGGCCTTTTCGGTGCCTGCCATAACAACGCAGGTATATTGCCTGTGAGCCATTCTGCCCTCAATATCCTCTTTGAGCACGGCGAGTGAGCCATTCCATGGAACGAGCTGTTTCGCGGAGAAACTGATGAGCTCTTTTACGCCTGTGTCAAAACTGCCTCTGGGCAGATTATCAAGATAAACCGCCCCCATATCGACATATTTCTTATGTATCTCAAACATTTCGAGGGTATATCTTTCGAGCCCTCTGCACAGCACATTATCCGAGATAAGAGACTTGACCGTGTCGTGCTGAAGCTGTATCGCGGTATTCATTTTATCTCTTACGGCAAAGCTCTCGCAGACAAAAAGCATATCGTCTGTCACATAATCAAAGATGCCGTTTGATTCAGGGTAAATCAGAGGCAGATATTTATCGG
>CADBOL010000204.1 GCA_902796295.1 Oscillospiraceae bacterium | reverse complement strand
TTGATGACTTTGACGTGCTCCTCGGTGGAGAGCGTCTTTGCTTCACCTGTGGTGCCGCAGACGACGATTGCGTCTGTGCCTTTTTTGAGCTGATACTCAACTATCTCTACAAATTTATCATAGTTAACAGTCTGGTCTTCATTGAACGGTGTGATGATGGCAACTCCTGCGCCGGTGAAAATTACGGGTTTCATAAGTAATCATCCTTTCGTTATTGATCGGTTATTTATCAGAACTTGCTCTCGATGATGCCTTTGCTGCAGAGAGTCTCCGCAAGGAGAACTCCGCCGCCTGCCGCGCCTCTGAGAGTGTTGTGTGAGAGACATACGAATTTATAGTCATACTGAGTGTCTTCCCTGAGTCTGCCTATTGAGATTGCCATACCGCCCTCAAGGTTTCTCTGAAGCTTTGACTGCGGTAAATCGGGCTCTTCAAAATAATTGAGGAACTGTTTCGGGGCCGAGGGAAGCTCTGCCAGCTGAGGATATCCTTTGAAGTTTTTCCAGATTTCCTTCATTTCCTCAATCGTGGGCTTTTTGTCAAATCTTACGAATACGGCGCCCATATGGCCGTCTGAAACGGCGACTCTCAGACACTGAGCTGTGAAATTCGGCTTTGTAGCAGGCACTATCGCGTCGCCTTCGATTTTGCCCCAGATTTTAAGAGGCTCAATCTCGCTCTTCTCTTCTTCCCCGCCGATGTAGGGGATTACGTTGTCAACCATTTCGGGCCAGGTATCAAAGGTCTTGCCTGCGCCGGAGATTGCCTGATATGTGCATACAAGCACGTCTTTAACTCCGAATTTTTCATCAAGGGGATAGAGTGCGGGAACATAGCTCTGAAGCGAGCAGTTTGATTTGACCGCGATGAATCCTCTCTTTGTGCCCAGACGCTTTTTCTGAGCATTGATGATTTCCGCGTGTGAATCGTTGAGCTCGGGGATAATCATCGGAACATCGGGAGTGTGTCTGTTTGCGCTGTTATTTGATATAACCGGGCATTCTGCTTTGGCGTAAGCTTCTTCAAGCGCCTTTATCTCGTCTTTTTTCATATTTACGGCGCAGAATACAAAGTCTACCATAGAGGCGATTTTTTCTATGTCGCTCTCAGCGTCCATTATGACCATATCCGCTACGTTTGCCGGGATTTCACAGGTCATTGCCCATTTGCTGCCGACAGCTTCTTTGTAGGTTTTACCGGCTGATCTTGCGCTTGCCGCAAGAACTTCAAGTTTGAACCAGGGATGATCTGCAAGCAGAGTGATGAATCTCTGGCCTACCATTCCGGTAGCTCCGATAACACCGACTTTGTAGTTTTTCATAAAGGATACCTCTTTTCCCGATAATCGCACTTGACTTTGTGCGATAAGGATATTAAAATATATTTCGTTAATAATAACACAGTATTTTGTGTTAGTCAATAAAATAATAACATTATTTTGTGCTTTTTGTACCAAAAAAGCGGAGTAATTTATGAAGAAAAGCGAATTTTTTTACGATTTACCTCAGGAGCTTATAGCTCAGCACCCTGTTGAGCCGAGAGATTCATCGCGGATGCTCGTGCTCGGAAGAGAATCCGGAGAGACGGAGCACCGTATTTTCAGGGATGTAACCGATTATCTGAAACCGGGCGACTGCCTGATTCTGAATAACACAAAAGTTTTGCCGGCCAGGCTTTACGGCAGGCGCACCGACACAGGCGCTGTGGTGGAGTTTCTGCTCCTGAGCTGCAAGGGCGAAAAGATATGGGAAGTAATCACCGGCCCCGGCAAAAAAGCGAGAGAGGGCCATTCCTTTGTATTTGGAGACGGCGAGCTCAAAGCGGAGATTAAGGAAGTCCTGCCTGACGGCAACAGGATTGCGCAGTTTGAATGCGAAGGCAGTTTCTATGAGGTGATAGACAGGATCGGCGAGATGCCTCTGCCGCACTATATAACCGAAAAGCTCGAGGATAAAGACAGATATCAGACCGTTTACGCAAAGGAAAACGGCAGCGCGGCGGCTCCGACAGCCGGCCTTCATTTCACGCCAGAGCTGCTTGAAAAAATCGGGGAAAAAGGTGTCGGAATCGGTTATGTCACACTGCATGTCGGGCTCGGCACTTTCAGACCGGTCAAGGCGGAAAATATAGAAGACCACCACATGCACTCCGAGCACTATGTTCTGCCGGCAGAAACGGCGGAGCTTATCAACAGAACAAAGCAAAACGGCGGCAGGGTTTTTGCCGTGGGCACAACCTGCACACGCACTCTTGAATCCGTTGCTTCTTTCAAAGGCGGAATCTGCGCCGATGAAGGGGATACAAGCATATTTATCTACCCCGGATATGAGTTTAAATGTGTTGACTGCCTTATCACGAATTTTCACCTGCCCG
>CADBOL010000203.1 GCA_902796295.1 Oscillospiraceae bacterium | reverse complement strand
GGACCGCAAAGCGCGATGAAATCTCCGCTTTCTATTTCAAGATTAATGCTTTTCAATACTTCTTTGTATTCACCGTTTATGCACGGGTATGAGAAACTGAAATCTTTGATTTCAAAAAGCGCCATCTTATACGGTCACCTCCTTCAATCAGAGTAGGGATAAGGCAGAGAATAAAATAAAGACAATACCCGAGCACGGCGGCGGCTCCGGTGTTGAGCCCGGTGATTTCGGGATAGAACCAGAAATCGATAAACCCCGCTGCCTGAATGTATATGATAACTGACGAAAACAAAACTGTCACGGCAAGAATGATATAATCGCGGGGCAGGAATTTAAACAGTGAGTAAGGGCGCCTTTTTGAGCCCGTGTAGCCTCTTGCTTCCATACTTTCCGCCGTGACAATCATATTCTCCACGGCATATGTCACCATCGCGGAAACGACTCTCGCGGTTCCCTTGAAACGCGAGATTATTGTTTCCTCCCTGTAAATACCCATGGCCTTCTGGGCGTTGTTTATAGTTTTTGCCCTGTCAATGAAAAGCGGCACAAATCTCAGAGACATTGTGAGGATAAGCGCCGCTTTGGGAGATATCTTCCCGACGGTATAAATGATTTTATCCGATGTCATTATGACGGAAAAAGTCGAGAACCAGTAGAAGACCGACGCGGCTATGACTCCGGTGGTCAGGCCGAATATGAATGACTCAAAAGCAACGGGATTATTGTTTATCACCATGATTACCGTTTTTCCGTTATGGCTGAAAAGAGGATTGATTATCGCGCAGCCGAGGATAACGGCAAGTGTAAGCAGGTGGATTTTGCCATCCTTTTTCCCGTCTCTGACAAACCAGAGCAAAACCGAGCCGAAAAGCGAAAACAGCGCCGTGACCGGGTTGATATTGAACATGGCGATTATATTTGCCATTATGAAATATATGAAAGCAACTGCGGGGTTGACTGATTTCAGACCGTTCATTTCAGATCATCCCCCATATTGCATGTGTATTCCCATCTGATGACATCGGAGTCGGAGAGCGTATATTCTCCGCAGCCTCTGTCTGCAAATTCACCGTTAACGCTGAACATCCAGCCCGAGAGCTCACCGTAATCGAATTCATAAAGATAATTGATGCCTGCAATGTAGGCCCCTGAGTGATCTCCGAGAGCCTGTGTTTTATCTTCAATCTGTATTTTGTATTCTTTTGCCGCTTTGATAAGGCAGTCATATGCGGTGGCGCCGCTCTCAAGAGTGAATTGTGTTTCGGGCAGAATTACTCCGTTTGACGGTGTGATGCTTTCATCACCGCGCCCTTTAACGGTGTCGCAGGTGATGCTCATTGTAACCGTGACTGTATCCGGAGAAGTGACATCATCTTTTTTGTAGTATTCTTCCGGAGTCATTATATCGGCAAAGACCGTTCCTGCCGTCAGAGCGGCGGCGATGCCGATTATTATCGCATAGTTGACTGCTTTTTTATTCTTTTTTATGATGAATATCAATGCGGCGGTAAGAGCTGCCGCCCATATTGCCGCTATGATAATTTTTTTCGGTTTTGACAGACGGCTCTTTGAGTTATTCTCTTTTTCCTGAGCCGTTTTTACGGTTCCGGTATCATCATCGGAAACAGAGTGGTTATCTGTCTGAGCAGAGGCGTCTTCTTTTTCTTCGTAATAGAAGGATGATGTCTCTTCATATCCGGAAGTGCTTTCTTCCGTAACGGATGTCTGCGAAGCGGCAGACGTATTGTTTTCTTTTCTGTTAAAGGCGGTTGTGACCGCAGTTGTTTTCCGCCCGGGGGCGGCTGTGGTGTTTACGGGTTTTTTATTGCTTTCCCGGGTTTTTGAGCTTTCTGCTTTTGCGGTTTCCGCCTTTGTGCTTTTGAATTCAGCTTTTTCCGTGCTGCGTCTTGCGCGGGTAGAAGAAACCGCGGTGAATGTTACAGCCTGTGTACCGTTTTCTGTTGTGGTTTCATTTCCGCTTCCCGCGGCGGTCTGATTATTGTTTGATGCCGGAGCGGTTGTTACCTGAGGCCTGATATTTCCAGAGTTTCCCGATGAACGGGTTGCGGATGAGTATGTCAGGCTTTCTTTCCGGGTCTGCGACGAGGTCTTTTCCGTCACCTGACTAACCGATATATCGGTTTTGAGATTGTAAAGGCTGCCCGCTCCGGTTTTTTGCCTGTAAATTGATACAAGGGAATAGAGTACCTGGCTTGTGGCGGTCAGGTTGTATTCTCCGCCCTGTTTATGAGAATATCCGCCCTTGCCCACCTTGTAAGAGAGCATTGCGTCAACAGCGGATTTTCCGTTTTTTATGAATCTGTTATCCGTGAAAGGATTTATACCCAGTGAAGTGAGAGCCGTGATAACCTGCGCACTGCTTTCGGGGTTTTCCGTGCCGTAGCTTTTGTATCCTCCGCTTGCGAGCTGCATGGCCGAGAGCAGTGAAAGAGCTTTGTCAACGGCAGATTTCACACGGGAGCTGCCGCCGTAAAAATGAGCGAGCGCCTGCACAGCCATTGCAGTCACATCGGGGTCGGAGTTTTTATTTGAAATATCCCATCCGCCGTCATCAAGCTGAGCGCCGAGGATTTCTCCGATAACTTCATCCTGCGTAATTTTTGATGAGATGTATCCGTTGGCGAGAATATGCAGCCCGAAAATATAGCTCATAAGCCCGAGAGCGCCGATATTGTTATCACACACCTCACGGATAAATGCGCTGTTTGTATTGAGCAGGGCTGACATTATTGCAAGACGTTCTTTGGCTGTGGCTGTGTCGTGAGAATTCTTTGAGGAGCAGTATGCTTTAAGTTTTTCGGCATACGCTGAATAATTAAGTGAGTTTCCTTTATATTGTATGATTGAGAGCACAAACCAGTCGGAGGAAACGCCCGCGTTATCGGCGTATTTACCGTCAAGCAGCGACTGCAGGGAGCCTGCACCGGCAATTGATATTTCCGAATCAAAAATCTCATTTATGAGTTTTTCCGTGTCATCGGCAGAAACAGCTTCA
Source organism: Oscillospiraceae bacterium (assembly GCA_902796295.1). GTDB lineage: Bacteria > Bacillota > Clostridia > Oscillospirales > Acutalibacteraceae > CAG-177. The sequence goes on along the minus strand of CADBOL010000203.1, from coordinate 155 downwards.
GCCCGGAGCAAAAACGCCCCGGGCATAATAAATGATATTGCAAGTAACAGCGACAATAAAGCGGTTACCGCTCTGCCGGATTTTTTCATTATTTAAAGATGTTACCGAAAAAACCCTTGATAAGCTCGATAATATTGTTGAAGAAATCTGCGATT
>CADBOL010000202.1 GCA_902796295.1 Oscillospiraceae bacterium | reverse complement strand
TGAAAACCGAATAAAGGGAGTAATCGAACTAAGGAAAAACCGGTGTCTTGAATCCGGTGTCAGACTCACATTGCCGATTTTATTGCGGCAAGGAGGTCGTCATATTCCTCAAACGCCGGGAGGTCGGGATAATCGGCCTTGATTTTTTCGGTGCTTCTGAAGAGAAATCCCGCTTTGCTCGCCAGAATCATTCCGAGGTCGTTATAGCTGTCTCCGCTTGTTATGGGCTCATATCCTATGGATTGAAGCGCCTTGATTGTGGAAAGCTTCGACTGCTCGCAGCGCATATGATAGCCTGTGATTTCCCCGTTTCCGGCAACCTCGAGTGTGTTGCAGAATATCGTGGGCATGCCGAGCTTTTTCATAAGCGGAGCGGCGAACTGCTCAAATGTGTCGCTGAGAATGAGTACCTGAGAAAAAGAGCGCAGCTCGTCAAGGAATTCTTTCGCGCCGGGCAGCGGGTCGATTTTTGAAATGACAGCCTGTATCTCATTGAGCCCGAGACCATGCTCCTTGAGAATGCCGAGTCTGTATTTCATCAGCTTGTCATAGTCGGGCTCGTCTCTCGTGGTGATACGCAGCTCGGGTATTTTTGACTCTTCCGAGAAGGCAATCCAGATTTCGGGTACAAGCACACCTTCAAGATCAAGGCAAACTATATTCATATAATATCTCCGTCCTTTTCGAATTTATTGAGGTAAACGGGCAGATGCCCGGTTATATCCGTTACAGTCATTCCTCTTTTGCTGAGGATTCCGGCTGTTTCGTCGGCGCAGCCGCCGTGAATATACACACCCGCGCAGGCGGCGTCAAAGGGCTTCATGCCCTGCGCGAGCAGAGAAACGATTATGCCCGAGAGCAGGTCTCCGCTGCCTCCTTTGGCAAGGCCGCTGTTTCCGTTTGCATTAATGTATATTTCACTCGTGCCGTTTTCGCATATGACAGTGTTTGCGCCTTTGAGCACAACGGTGCAGCCGTATTCACCGGCGAATTCCTTCGCGGCTGTGACAGGCGCTGAGAGTATTTCGTCAATGCTCTTTTTTGTGAGTCTGCTCATCTCGCCCGGATGGGGAGTGATTATGACAGGCGCATTCGCTTCCTTCAGTATATCCGGGTTTTCGCTCACGCAGTTGAGCGCGTCCGCATCGAGCAGAAGCGGAGTATTCACACTGCGTATGAGGCTGAATACAAGCTCTTTTGTGTCTTCGTTTACGCCGAGACCGCAGCCGGCAAGGCAGGCGGTGCAGGCAGAGGCTTTATTTATGAGTTTATCCGAAGCGGATGCAGAAAAAGTCCCGTCTCCGGCAGATTCGCAGGGAAGCATAACCTGCTCGGTGACACAGGGTGCTATCGCGTTATATGCGGCGTCCGGGAAGGCGAGCGTAACAAGCCCCGCTCCGCTCCTGACAGCTCCGGCGGACGCGATTTTCGCGGCTCCCGGCATATTCCTGCTTCCCGCGATACACAGCGCATTTCCGAATGTGCCCTTGTTTGAAACTTCCGGTCTTGCCGGGAGTATCTTTTTTATATCCTCATCGGTGTATGTGAAAAGCAGTGCGCCGCCGGCTTTTTTAAAGTCTTCCTCGGTTATGGAAATATCGGCGGTCACGACCCTGCCGCATACGTTTTTTGAGGGTTTCATCACATGAACCGGTTTGACGGCGGAAATTGCGATTGTCATATCCGCTTTGAAAACTTCACCGTTTACTTTTGCTGTGTCGCATTCCGCTCCCGAAGGGATATCAATGCTCACAACGGTTTTTCCCGATTCATTGACAGCTCTTGCAAGCGCGCTGCACTTTTCGTCGAGCGAGCCTCTGAAGCCCGTGCCGTAAACGGCGTCAACAATTATTTCGCTTTCGCTTATGAGAGCGCTAAAATCATCTTCATAAATCAAGCTTTCGTCAACGAGATTCATATTGTCTGCCGCGATGCCGCCGGAGGGTCTGCCGCAGGGCAGGTAAACCTTGACCGCGCATCCTTTTTCGAGCAGATGCCTCGCTATGACGAAGCCGTCTCCGCCGTTTTTGCCTTTTCCCGATATGACGAGCACGCGGGTGCCTTCGCGGCAGTATTCATCAAAGATGATGCCGGCGCATGCGCTTCCGGCCTTTTCCATGAGCTGAGCGAATGAAATTCCTCTCTCAACCGCGGAGCACTCCGCCTCATACATCTGTTTCGATGTCAGTATAAACATTGTATCACTTGATTTCTCTTGATAATCCGCCGTTTAGCTGCGGGAAATACGAGGCGAATCTGTATTCGGGCTCGCAGTCGAATTCCAGCTTGATAAGCGGAATACCGAGAATCGGGTCCGGATTCTTTTCGGGCAGGTTTTTGAGAATCATCCTGTCTCCGATTTTTTCGAATTCTATTTCCGTGCCGTCCATAAAGGAGATTTTTACGGGTTTTGTGAAGAATCCTCCGATGCCTATTTCGCCGTTTCTCGGCGCCCAGATTTTATTCCACAGATAGACTGTGTTGCCTTTGCAGCTCGGGCGTGAAACGCCGTTGCCCTGATACTCGTTGCCGCGAAGCTTTTTGAGGCTGCCGTAAACCGCTTCGCCGTTGACCTTGAGCCATTCGCCTATCTTTTCCATCGGCTCAACCGCCTCGTCGGGAATGCTGCCGTCGGGCATCGGGCCCACATTGAGCAGAAGGTTTCCGCCTCTCTCGCAGCAGGTCTGGAGCATCTTCGCAATCTGCTGGGGGGAGTAGCTGTAGGGCAGTGCCTGCTCGCTGTCAATATATCCCCAGCTGACGCCGTTGAATGTCATGCACGCTTCCCAGTCTCTGTCTTCGGCATCGATTCTCTCCTCTGGAGTGCCGAAATCTTCGGGCAGACGGCTTCTGTCGTTTATGATTATGTGCGGCTGGATTGAGCGCAGATACTGATTTCTCGCGAGGGAATCCCAGCCCTCCCAGCTTTCCATGGGCGAGGGAACGTCATACCAGAGTATGTCTATATCGCCGTACTGGGTCAGAAGCTCCTCGTTGAGAGCCTTTATATAATCCGTGAATCTTTTTCTCGCGTCGGTGTCATATGCGGCCGCAAAGGCATCGGGATGATGCCAGTCCATGCAGGAGGTGTAAAAGCCGAATTTCAGCCCGTATTCCCTGCACGCCTCAACGAATTCTTTTACTATATCTCTGTGAGGGCCGTAATTAACGCTGTTATAGGGATTTGCTTTTGAATCCCAGAGCGAGAATCCCTCGTGATGGCGCGAGGTCATCACCATATATTTGCAGCCCGCCTTTTTGGCGAGAGCAGCCCACTCGCGGCAGCAGCCCTCTTTTGGGGCGAAGGTATCCGCGAGCTTTTCATATTCTTTCGGCGGGATATTCTCGCAGGCCATGACCCATTCGTTTCTGCCCACCTGCGAATAGAGGCCGTAGTGTATGAACATACCGAAGCGCGCTTCACGCCACCATTTCATTCGTTCGTCACGTGTTTCGGCAATCTGTTTTTCATATTCGGGTAAAGATAACATTTATTATTCCTCCGTTTTATTCGGCTGTTTCGGGTGCGCTGCCGCCTCTGCGCTCCTGAAGAGCTGCCGAGATCTTTGCCTTCTTCTCGCCGTAAATGTCATATTTGAAAATCGGGAATGCGGAGAGAAGCGCAAGGATACCGGGCATTGCGGTATATGCGAAGAATATCATATTCTTTGTGGAATCGCTGAAAGCTTCGCCGCTCGCGAGCGCCTCGGAATATCCGGATTTGCTTACAAAGATAAGTCCGAGAGCAGTACCGAGAGCGAGACAGACTTTGATTGTGAGAGAAAGAAGAGCGTAAACCGGGCCTTCTTTTCTTTTGCCTGTTTCATATTCATAGTAATCCACGCAGTCCGCCGTCATAATCATCGGCATGAGAGTAACAGCGCTGAACTGAAGACCGATGAGGAAGAGGAATATATACATTACTATCTGGTTTTGTGTTACATATGCAAAAACAATGTAAGCGGCAACGGAAATTACGAAGCCGTAAATCGACAGCGCGAGATAAGTGGTTTTTTCGCCGAGTTTTTTAATGAGAACGGGAGTAATTGCCATTGAGATCATGGAACCGACAGCGGTGGTTATACCGAGGATGATAACAAGATTCTGGCTGCCGATAAGAGCGTTTGCCGCCTGAACCTGAATGCCCATCGCCATCTGTCTGCCGAAACCGAGGAAATATGAGACAATGACAAGTATAAGCGGCTTGTTTCCTTTGATAGCGCCTATCATATCTTTGAAAGTATTCTTTTCGCCCGCTGTGTAGGGAACTCTCTCTTTATTCCACAATACTATGAGTGCCATAAGCAGACATCCAGCGGCGGCTGTCGCAAGAGCAGACCAGAAGTATTCGCCCGCTATCATCGGGGTATCTGTTTCACCCTTATTTACAAGGACTTTCGATCCCTCGGGGATGATAAGGCATATTACGGGAACGATTACCGCGCAGGCGGCAAAGCCGATCTGCTTTGCGGTGTTGGCTATCGAAACCACATTTGTTCTCTCGGTTGCATCGGGGGTCAGAACGGATGCGATGCCCTGTGTCGGAACATCGGCAAGAGTCATACCGAGACACCAGATGAGGAAGGTAATGAAAATATAGATATAAAGCTTGTTGCCGGCTTTGTCAAAATGAAGAGCCGGAATATCGAAAAATACAATCGCCGTGAATATCAGAAGCACGGGAATCGATACAAGAATAAACGGTTTGAATTTACCGAGCTTGCTGTTCGTTCCCTCAATCTTGTTGCCGATAATAGGGTCAAAAACAGCAGATACGATTTTTGCGACAAGGATGATGATGCCGACTACCGCAAGGCTCGCGCCCATAACAGAGCCGTAAAACTCCGCCTGGTAGGAATTGAGAAGACCCACTATCGCCTGAAAGCCGAAAAGGCCGAGCGAATAGGCGAGTATCTCCTTGAGATTCATATACTTTTTCATTGTGCCCCTCCTGTATTGTTTTCATCTTCGCTTTTGCCCGCAGTCTTCTTTTTTCTGAAAGAAACGAGCTTAGAGAAAACATAATTGAATATTATCACGAATATTGATACCGCAAGCTTTGCGGGCATACCTTTGACCCCGAAAAGAGTCTGGTCAAGGCCTGCCTTCATAAGCAGTTCCGGCATGAATATTTCGATAATTCCCGACAGCGCTCTCGCGGCGACAAAAGAGATAAATTCTTTCGCAAACACCGCCGGCGCGAAGCTCTTGCTCTCAAAGACAAAGAGTTTGTTTGTGAAAAAGGCAAAAAGAACGCTGACCGCCCAGGCAACCGCATTGCACAGCGTGAACTGACCGCTCTGCTGCGAGGTGAAGACATATCTGCTCAGCAGTATGGTCGCGGTGTAGTTTACAAGCGTGGTGAGCACGCCGAAAATGAGATACATCAGTATCTCTCTTGTCACGATTTTATCTATAATTCTGCCGGGCAGCGATTCTTTTTTGAATATCCTGAATAGAATTTTTCTGAGTGTTTCCGCCATAGTTACAACCTGATTCAATATATTGTTCTTTATTTTATACGATTCTTTTTATAAAGTCAATAAATGCTTGCATTTTTGGTTAAATATGATAAAATATCCGTTATGGAAGCAACAGAGGAAAAAAAGAGGATATTCCTGCTCGATGAAGTCAGAGGGCTCGCCGTTTTCTGCATGGTGCTCTATCACGCCTACTGGGTTTTCGGCGATGTTTTCGGGTTTCAGGCCGCGAAAAAGCTTTTTGTGTTTTTTACGCCGGCCGAGCCGTTTTTTGCAGGGCTTTTCATATTTGTCTGCGGTTTTTCCTGCCTGCTCTCACACAGCAATTTCAAAAGAAGCTTAAAAATCATCGCGGCGGCTGCGGTGTTTACCGTGATGACATGCGCGGTCCTTCCCGCACTCGGGATAAATGAATTCAGGGTATATTTCGGTATTCTCCACTTTCTCGGTCTCGCCGTGCTGCTCTACGCCGTCTGCGAAAAGGCGGTAAACAAAGCGGAGCCGTTTGCCGGGATGTTCATTTGTCTGATTCTTTATTATATGTCATACGGCCTTAAATACGGAGTACTCGGTGACGGGAGTCTGATTAAGATTGCCCTTCCGCCGGAGCTTTTTGAGCACGATCTGCTTATGCCGTTCGGAATCCATTCCGCCTCTTTTGTATCTGCCGATTATTTTCCTCTTTTTCCGAATATCTTTATGTTCTTTTTCGGAGTTTTCGGCGGGCGGATTATTCTTCAAAAGGAGCTTCCCGGTTTTGTTTACAGCGAGAAATTCAGGTTTTTTGGGTGGCTCGGCAGGCACGCTTTTATCATCTATGTCACTCATTTCCCGGTAATCGCGCTGCTTGCGTATATTGCATCAAAAATTATTTAATCAGGAGATATATTATGAGCGAAGAATGCACCAAGTCAAGCTGTGAAAGCTGCGGGGCAGACTGCCCTTCAAGGAAGGCACCTCAGGATTTAATCCTGAAGCCCGGCGAAAACAGCAGAATCAAAAAGGTTATAGGAGTTGTCAGCGGAAAGGGCGGAGTCGGCAAATCTCTTGTCACTTCACTGCTCGCGACCGCGAT
>CADBOL010000201.1 GCA_902796295.1 Oscillospiraceae bacterium | reverse complement strand
CAGTGCAATAACGGGAATTGTCATATCCTCCGGGCTGTCACTTCCGTGAGTTCTGTCATGTCCTCCGTGATCGGCGGTAACAATAACAAGATAATCATCCGGCAGGCCGGAACACAGCTTTTCTATACAGTCAAAGCTCTGTCTGACAGCATTCATGTATTCTTCGCTCATCCATCCGAAAGCGTGGCCCTGAGCATCGGTAAGGCCCAGATAGACAAAGACAAAATCCGGCGAATCGCTGTCAATATAACTCTTTGCAAGTTCACTCACCCGTCTGTTTGCCTCTTCATAACCGTAAATATGACCCGAAACATAAGAGGAAAACGCAAGAGAATCCGGACGGGATAAATCTTTTATCTCCTCCCAGTTATAAAAAACGGCGCATTTTTTACCGGCATCCCGGAGCACCTCGCAGATTCCCTTTACCGGGCGCACCTGAGGCACATAAGTATTTGTCAAAATACCGTGTCTGCCGGGCTCCACACTGTGAAAAAGAGACATATGGCAAGGCAGTGTTACAGACGGCATAACGGTCTGCGCGCTTTTGAAATACGCTCCGTCTGAGATTGCCCGGAGCGCAAAAGGATGGCTGCATTTTTCGAGGGCATCGGGTCTCATACCGTCAACAAGTATCAGAAGCACTTTATTCATTTTAAGCTCTCCCCTTTTATTATATAAACTGAAAAAATTATAACGCAACAATTCTGCTGTGTCAATTATGACATATGATATAACGGCCGATACATTGCATATTGATTTAACACGGAAAGATGCTATAATTAATTCACTGAAAATAGACTCTGTTTTTCAAAGTCGGATGCAGAGAAAAACCCGCAGGAGAAAGAAATGAAAAATAAAAATGAATCCGATAACCGGGAGTGTATGACTCACGGAGAAGAGTGGGCGGTTTCCGATTCCCCGGAACCCGCTGTCAATGACACAAGTGAGAGCTTGAGTTTACTGAATTTTGAACCTTTTTCTGTATCTGCTCTCATAAAAGCTCTGTCCTATATCAGAAACAGCAGATGTCAGTGCAGTGACATTTCCGCCGGCAGCCTTTTTATGTGGCAGAAGGATACGGACCTGCGGTTTTGTGAGTGGAATAATACATTCGTAATCCGCCAGGATATAGGCGATCAGCCGGCCTTCACTTATCCGGAGGGAGCTGACCCCGAAGGCATGACGGATAAGCTGATGCAATATACCGAAATAAACCATCTGCCTCTGCGCTTTTTTGCGGCGGATGACATTATTCTTGAAAAAATCCTCGATGATGCCCGTCTTAAAAATCCCATGCATTCATATGACATAAGATGGAGCGACTACATCTATTCATTTGAAGAGGCAAAAACCTTTAAAGGCAGAAAATTCCGCGGCCAGCGCAATCATATCAACAAATTCAGAAAGCTTTACGGTGAGCCTGATATCCGCTTCCTTACTCCGGAAGATATCCCGGCGGTTGAAAATATGCTCGATGAATACAGCGCGGAGCACAGCGACGCGGGCCTACTCGAAATACTGGAACTTGAGCAGACAAGGAATCTGCTGCCGGTTTACGAATCTCTCGGGCTGTATGCGGCGGGGCTGTTTGTTGACGGAAAAATTGCCGCCTTTACCATAGGGGAAATCATCGGAGATATGCTGCTGATACACGTTGAAAAAGGCCTCAGGCGCTATGAAGGCGCATACCCGGTAATGTATTCGGGCTTTGTAAACCTTATGGATACCGTGCCCGGCCACTCGCTGAAAATCATTAACCGCGAGGATGACTCCGGAGATATAGGCATTCGTACCTCAAAAATGCAGTATCAGCCGGTAAAGATGATACACAAGCACCTTGTTCACATAGATGCTCCCGCAAAAAAGATGACGGAGTTTCCGGTAATCGGAGCGGGCAGCACCTACCTGACCTCTTTCAGGGAAACAGATAAACCCGATTATCTCAAGCTCAATACGGATAGCGAAAACAACCTTTACTGGGGTTATGATTACAGAGAGGATGCCGGTCTCACGGGCAGCATAGACGAAAACACATTTTATGACTCGGCAATGCTCGATATGCAGGCCGGAGATTCGATTAATTTCGCAATCCGTCTGAGCGAAGAAGGCGGCATGGCAGGTGAATCGATTCTCTGGAATTTCACGGCTGACGGGCGCGCGGAGATCGGATGCCGCCTTATGCCGGAATACCATAACCGGGGATACGGAAAAGCGGCATTCGGCGCGGCGGCGGATTTCGCCGAAAAAGAACTCAAACTCAAGGTTTACGCGCGGTGCTTCAGGGAAAACAAGCCGTCGGAAAAAATGATAACGGCCTGCGGATTTGAGCCCTGGTATGAAACAGAGACTCACCTTTATTTCAGGCGCAAAAGCAGTTTTGAAAACAACTGAACCGTCCGATTACATATTCCGAAAAAGAACATAAAATTAACAGGTTTGCCGGATATCTCCCGCAAGCCTGCTTTTTTATTTGCTGTATGTTAATGTGATTTTCACTGCCTGATTACATTTCCGAAAGATACTCTTTAATCATCGTCTCAATACCGCTGACTGATGAGAGCTTTTTTCTGTCCGTTCTTGTAGGCTGAAGTTCAATACCGAGCTCCTCAACTTTATAAAAAAGCTCAATAAAAGCGTAGGAATCAAGCAGACCGCTCTCAATAAGATCGGTGGAATCATCAAACACTCTCTCATCATCGCAGATTTCATAGAGTATTGATTTTATATCGGGAACATTCACAGTTTCATCAGCTTCTTTCTGTCTGTCTTTCCGTTTTTTGTAAGCGGAAGGCTCTCCATAAACCTTATCTTTGACGGAATCATATAATACGGCAGCAGTTCT
>CADBOL010000200.1 GCA_902796295.1 Oscillospiraceae bacterium | reverse complement strand
CGAATACAGAGCAATTCCTGCAGAGCTCGGCGGAGCGGTTGATTATATTTCATCAATGGGGCACACGCTCTCAAATCAATTCTGCAACAGCGATAAATATTATGAGCAGTATCCCGAATGCTTTGCCCTTTATCACGGCATAAGAGTCAAAAACCAGCTCTGCCTCACAAATCCTAAAACCGTTGAGATAGTAAAATCCGAAGTATTTGAGCTGCTTAAAGAGAAGCATGACCCCGGTGCGGAGCTTCAGATTGTATCGCTCACTCAGCCCGACAACATCCTGTTTTGCACATGCATAAAATGCCGCATGTTTGACAGGGATTGCGGCTCACACGCCGGCACGATGATAAGATTTGTCAATGAAATTGCCCGTGCCGTCAAAGAAGCGGGGTATGAAAACGTAGCGATTGACACCTTTGCCTACCGCTACACCCGCACTCCGCCCAAAGGGATAGTTCCCGATGACAATGTTATAGTCCGCCTCTGCTCGATAGAGTGCTGTTTCTCTCACGCGTTTGACGACAGCTCCTGTGAGACAAACGCCGCTTTTATGAAGGATTTAAAGGGCTGGTCCGAAATCTGCAGCCGTCTTTATATCTGGGATTACTGCACGAATTACAGTAATTTTGTCGGTATCTTTCCGGATTTCGGCACCCTGCAGAGAAACATGCAGATTTTTTATGAGCATAATGTCAAAGGTATTTACGAAGAGGGCAATTACGCAATGACCGCCGATACGGAATTCGGTGAGCTCAGGTCTTATCTTATAGGCAGATTGTTTTTGAATCCCTATACCGATCTTAAAGCCGCCCGCGATAAATTCCTCGGAGCTTATTACGGAGCGGGAGGCCCCTATATAGGAGAGTTTCTTGATATTATCACCGAAAACGCCGGCAAAAAACATCTCGGCATATATGAGCTTATGAGCAACACGCTCTCGCTGTCAGAGAGTGAGATAAGCGAATGCGACGCGCTCTGGCAAAAGGCGAAGGATGCCGCCGAAGGGGACGCAAAGACGGCTGTGCTCAAATCGGAGCTGAGCTGGCGCTACTGGAAAATGAAAAACAATGCAGGTGAATTTGCTTCTCTTTCCGCCCGCGCGTCAGAGAAGGAAAAGCTGACGGAGGAAATCAACGCTCAGGGCGTCAGATGGAGCGAGGTCGATGAGCCGAGAAACACATTTGTGGCCGTTTTCCAGTATCTGTATTTCAAAGCTTATCCGCTTGTGCTTGCGGTGCTTAATCTGTTATATGCGGTTTAGGAGGCAGATATGAAAAACAGTGAAATCAATATCCGAGATCCTTTCATCCTTCCCGAAAACGGCGTTTATTATATGTACGGTACAAGGGCAAATAACTTCGGCAGGAATGTAAAAGGTTTCGATGTCTACGTTTCAACAGATCTCGAAAACTGGAGTGAGCCGAAGGAATGCTTCAATTCCACGGCATACGGGTTTGACAGGGAAGTGAACTGGGCTCCCGAGGTGCATAAATACGGCGGAGCTTATTATATGTTTGCCACATTCACCCGAGAGACCGGTCTGCGCGGCACATATATACTTAAATCGGATTCTCCCGAAGGGCCGTTCGCGCCACACAGCGACGGCGCGGTAACGCCTGTCGAGTGGGAGTGCCTCGATGGCACCTTATATGTTGAAGACGGAGTGCCTTACATGGTATTCTGCCACGAGCATACTCAGATCATAAACGGAACAATATGCTATATGCCTCTGACTCCCGATCTTAAAAGAGCGGCGGGAGAGCCCGTATATCTTTTCAGCGGTTCCGATCCGTTTTATGTTGACACCCTGCCCGAGGGTGAGCACTATGTCACAGACGGCCCGTTTATGTACAGGACCTCGGGCGGAGGCTTGCTGATGCTCTGGTCAACCATTCTAAAGGGCCGATACGCAGAGTGTATTGTGAAATTCAGCGGTGGGAGCATAAAGAATTCTTTTGAACATCTTGACCCGATAATCGATAACGACGGCGGCCACGGCATGATTTTTGAGGGTAAGGAAGGCCTTTATCTCACCTATCATTCGCCAAACAGAAGCGGATATGAGCATCCGGTATTCAGAAGAATTACAGAAGACGGCGGCTCGGTAAGACTTCTTTAAAAGCGCAGAGCGCAATACGGCTTATCATCAATTTGCCTTCCCGCAGTCCGCGGATAAAGAAGGCAATTAAATACAATATATTTCAAAGGAGATTTTATTATGCTTAAAAAGACTTTATCGATTATAATGAGCATTGTTCTCATATGCTCCTGCGCCGCGGTTTTTGCTTACGCAAAGACCAGTGAGGAGGCGGATACCCACCTTCAGTTCGGGAAAGACGGTAAATTCCGTATCATGCAGATTTCCGATATGCAGGATTTCTTCCCGATGAAATCGATCACCAAAAATGTGATTAAAAAGGCGCTTGACACTTACCCCGTTGACCTTATCGTGCTCACGGGCGATAACATTTCGAGCACTTCACTCATCAAGCCCTATGCGGCTCTCGCAATCAATGAATTCATGTCAATCTATGAAAAATACGGTATTCCCGTTGTTATGGTTTACGGCAACCACGATGACGAGAGGACTACGGCTGACAAGGCCTTCCAGTTGTCTGTATATGAGAAGTATAAATGTTTCATCGGCTGCGCCGGCGAAGATTTCGGTGAGAGCAATCTCGGCACATACTATGTTCCGATTTATTCATCGGCAGACAAGAATAAAATGGTCAATAATATCTGGATGATTGATTCCGGCACCTACAACGAAGAAAACGATCTTGGCGGCTATGCCTGCGTAACCAAAAAGCAGATTGAATGGTATAAGGCGGCATCCGAAAAGCTTGAAAAGGAAAACGGCAAAAAGATACCGTCACTCATGTTTCAGCATATAGTTGTTCCCGAAATCTGGGATGCCCTCGATGAGCACGATGAAAAGGTTGACGGCTGTGTAGAGCACGACGGGAAATACTACACCCTTCCCGAAGGGGCAAAGGGCGTTCTCGGCGAAACTCCCTGCCCGCCCAATTACTCAAACGGCCAGTTTGACGCGGCTCTTGAGCGCGGCGATGTTATGGCGATGTTCTTCGGTCATGACCATGTCAACACCTATGAAGTCAGCTACAAGGGCATTGATCTGTGCAACACTCCCGGCGTCGGATTCAACTCATATAACAGCATTGATGAGGGTGTCCGTCTTATAACACTTGATGAACTCAAGCCCGACACATACGAAACCGAAGTGGTGACATATTTTGATTTGTTTGACAAGGATGACGAGGTTGCCTACAATCAGTTTATGTCCGAGTCAAGGACCGTTGACGATTCGGAGCATTTCGGCTATTTCATAAAGTATATATTTGCAGCGATAAAAGCAATGTTCACATTCTGAATTCACACAAGCCAAAAATGAGCTGCCGCATTCAGCGGCAGCTCCGTTTTTTTGTAATTGTTTCCGGAAATCATAAGCCGAGATCGTCGTGAATGAAGCAGACCTCCGCATCGGATGATGTGACCATAACGCTCTCCTGATGAAAGAAGGCGCAGACATCCTTTGCGATTTCCGTTACTGTTTCCTCCGGGATGTCAAGCAGAGTGATGGCAAGAGTATTCTCATCGGTATAGCTTCCGTCCTCGTGAAAATATCCGCCGTTGATAAGCTGCACGGAAAAAGCCGCGCGGTAGCTTTTGCATACATTTCTGAGCATGGAAATATATGTGTCCGTATCAAATTTCTGCTCGTGAGTTACGGCATCATTGAGGCCGACATAAATAATATTTTGCCTTACCTGCTTCATTTCAGTTTACCTTTCCTGAGTGAAACCGGTCTGCGCAGGGTCTCAAAATCGAGCATACCGGTTTTATCGGCAAGGCGCACCATAGCGAGCTGAAGTATTGTGCTGTCAAACGCAGTCGCGAGGAAATCAAAAAGAATGTCGGTTGAAATCATGATTGCTATTGCCTGGTGCGGCAGGCCGAGCTGAGTGAAAATAACCGTATAGGCCGCAATGGCTCCTCCCGGAACAGGAGGCGTGGCAATCGCCACAAACGCACAGAGCAGGACTCCTATAACAAGCCAGAGAAGCGAAACCTGAACCTTATAGTAATGCGCCATATAAAATGCGCACACAAGGAAATTGACCGCGGTGTAGGGCATAAAGATCACATAGCCGATGGGGTGCCCGAATTCGACGAGACGGCTGTTGATGCCGAGGCGTTTTGTGAGGCAGTCGGCGCATTCGCCCGAGAGAGCGGTGGAGGATGCCGTGCCGAGACCGATGAGAAATGTCGGCAGTATCTTTTTGAATAATGTGATGAAACTCACCGATTCACGCATTGAAACAATTGCCAGCATAAACAGATGAATTACGATAAGGAGCACTGTGAATGTCAGATAGGGTTTCCACATGCTCAGTATCACATGCAGTTCGTTTGACCAGATAAGATTAAGGATGACAAAAAAGATAAAAAACGGAACGAACTTCGAGATTATGTCTGTTATATGGATCATAAGGGCGTTTGCTTCGAAATTAAGCCTTGAAAGGGTTTTGACGCGGTCACCGAGAATAACAAGGGTGCAGCCGATAACCACCGCCATGAGCACTATCTGCATCGGGTTGTCGCTTGTAAAAGGCTCAATAAGACTCTTCGGGATTATACCGAGCAGCATTTCAAGACCGCCGTGAAGCTTTATTCTCTCCTCTCCGCCCATTGAGAGATTAAAGAGAACCGCTATGACAAGGCCGGATACGGCGGTAATCAGGAAGACGATTCTTATAAGATAGAGCACCATAGTGCGCCCTATTCTGCCGAAAATCGAGCTGTTTCCCACGCCGAGAATTCCGCTTGTGACGGAAAAGAACACAAGCGGCAGCTCAACCGTAACCATCATGCCGATAAAGGTGTTGTTTACCGGAGTGAGCACATCATCCCTGACAAAATCGATTGCGCCCTCAGGCAGGATGAATTTTATCAGAGAAATCAGCAAAGCCGCTATAACGGCAAACAGGAGCTTGACTATGGGGTTGAGCTCTTTTTTGCTGAATTTCATTGTTATGACATTAATCCCGTGCTCATATGTATATAAGGGAACGGAATCAATGCTCTGAAAGAGAGCGTTGGTATGGTCTCCGAATAAATCATCCGCTTCTTTTTCAAGCGGATTGAATTCTTCGCCGTCAACCGAAATAGCGACATACGGCTTTCCCCAGAAACTGTTTTTGGTGTAAGTGAATTCCGTATCTTCGCCGAAATGCTCACGCAGAGCCAGCATAATTTCCTCTGCGGCAATGCGTACGGCAAGCAGGTTTTTTCTCTGCATGCCAAGGCTGTTTAAAAAACCTTTCAGGTCTTCGGAGACGCTGTCAACAGAAGCCGCAGTCAGATTGTATTTTTGTTTTTCGGGGATGATTCTCATTGAGATTTCCTCACAGGTTATAGTTTTACTGTAATATATTATTATTTATCGGCCGCAATGTCAAGTGTCAACCGGCAAAACACTCAGCGCCGCGCGGACTTTCGCCGCGCGGCGCCGGAAACATTACCGTTCTGTGTTTTCCCGGAGCTCTGCCGAGATTTCTTTAATTATGAATTCATTGCCTTTGAGCAGATAGGTTTTTTCGCTGCCGCAGTAGGGGCAAACTCTGCCGTGTTTTACGGTCGGATATTCCTTTTCGCAGTTTTCGCAGAATGTTACGGCATCAATTATTCTGATTTCCAGCTCTGCCTGCTGCATTATCTGTGTGCGCTTAACCGCCCATTTCCAGCAGTCTTCAAGATACTCCGGTATGACCGTTGAAACCTCGCCGAGCTCAAGCACGACCTTATCCACATTTGATACAGCGTTTTCTTCGCCGATTTTTTCAACCTGCTTTATTACGCTGAATACAACGCCGAGTTCATGCATACCGTTTCCTCAGGATTTTTTCTTGAAGAGAAGCTTGATACCCTGCTTTGCGCCGTTGGGAAGGATATATTTGAGCTTTTCTTCCGATGTGCGCATCACGGAGCATTCCGGTCTCTCTCTGAAAATGTGGATAGCATCGAATTCGCATTTTGTGGTGCAGACCGCGCAGCCGATACACTTGTTTTCGTCAACCACGGATGCGCCGCATTCAAGACATCT
The DNA here is from genome assembly GCA_902796295.1 of Oscillospiraceae bacterium. Taxonomy (GTDB): domain Bacteria; phylum Bacillota; class Clostridia; order Oscillospirales; family Acutalibacteraceae; genus CAG-177. The sequence continues at coordinate 2,020 of CADBOL010000200.1, read as the reverse complement.
TGCCGTTTCTTTTTTAACCTGCTCTTCGGTGAATACCTTGAGAGGATCACGGAAGGAGTGAACGGTATCTATACTGCTGTCTTTTCCGGGTATCTGGCGCTTTGAATTATCATAGCTGCCGAAATCAACATCGTCTTTGTTCAGTTCAATATAGTCATTGCGGTTTCTGCCTATGGTGAGCGAGGAGTGCGGCTGAACAAATCTGTGAATTGAAATTGCCGCCTCTTTGCCCGCGGCTATTGCATCGATGGCAAATTTCGGGCCTGTGTAAACATCGCCGCCCGCAAAGATATCGGGTTCATCGGTCTGGTATGTGAGAGAATCGGCAATAACGCCGTTTCCTCTGCCGAGCTTGACAGCGGTGCCCTTGAGAAGGTCGCCCCAGATTATGCTCTGGCCGACCGCCATTATGACTGCCGAGCAGGGTACGGTAACTGTGTCATTTTCATCATATACCGGGCTGAATTTATGCTCCGCGTCATATACGCTTGTGCATCTTTTGAGTACGATTGCCGTGACTTTTCCGTCTTCGGCAATTATTTCTTTCGGACCCCAGCCGCAGTTGATTTCAACACCGTCTCCGGTTGCTTCGGCAACCTCTTCATCGGATGCGGGCATTTCTTCTCTGCTTTCAAGGCAATACTGTTTTACAGACGCGGCGCCGCATCGTACGCTTGAGCGGCTCGCGTCTATCGCGACATTGCCGCCGCCGATTACGACGACATCGCCTGAGAGAGGATACGCCTCTTTTATTGCTGTCTCATGGAGGAAATCAACGGCCGTGAGCACTCCCTCTGCGTCCTCGCCGGGTATGCCGGGCAGTCTGCCGCCCTGGCAGCCGATTGCTATGTAAAATGCCTTGTATCCCTGTTTGCGAAGCTCATCGATGGTGATATCCCTGCCGACTTCAACTCCGCATTTTATTTCGGCGCCGAGCTCTTTTATAATGTCTATTTCGGCCTCGATAACCTTTTTCTCAAGCTTGTATGAGGGAATTCCGTAGGTGAGCATACCGCCGGGAAGCTCATTCTTTTCAAATACGGTGGGTCTGTAGCCTTTTTCCGCTAGATAATAGGCGCAGGAGAGACCGGCGGGGCCGGCGCCTATTATAGCGACCTTTTCGCTGAATTCGCCGTCAACCTTGGGAATGACCTTTTCGGGGATGAAGCGTGTTTCTTTGTTAAGATCCTGCATGGCGATGAATTTCTTGACCTCGTCAATAGCTATCGCCTCGTCTATGCTGCCTCTTGTGCAGGCATCCTCACAGCGGCGGTTGCAGATGTGGCCGCAGATTGCCGGCAGAGGATTATTCTTTTTGATAAGAGCGAGCGCTTCCGTATATCTGCCCTGAGATGCCATTTTGAGATATCCCTCAACCGCGATATGCGCGGGGCAGGCGGTCTTGCAGGGAGCCGTGCCGGTATCATAGCAGTTTTTGCGGTTATTGTCTCTGTAATCCCAGTCCCAGTCCTTTTCACTCCAGAAATGGTCGCCGGGAAGGGCGTGCTTGGGATATGTCTGCTCCGAGCCGTCTTTTTTGCAAAGCTTCTGACCCAGGCGCACGGCGCCTGCGGGGCAATACTCGACGCATCTGCCGCAGGCGACGCAGTTTTTGGCGTCAACCCTTGCCACATAAGCCGAGCGGCTCATATTCGGAGTGTTGAAAAGCTGTGAGGTGCGCAGAGCGTAGCAGACATTCACATTGCAGTTGCAGATGGCGAAGATCTTGTCCTCGCCGTCGATGTTGGTGATCTGATGGACGAAGCCGTGGCGCTCGGCCCGCTCCAAGATCTCCAGGGCCTCCTCATAGGTGATGTAGCGGCCCATGCCCTTCTCCACGCAGTACTCGGCCATGTCGCCCACGCCCATGCAGAACTCGCCGTTGATCTCGCCGTGCGTGGTGCAGAGTTTCTGGCCGAGCTTGGCGGCGCCGACCGGGCAGACCTCCACGCACTTGCCGCAGGCCACGCATTTGGTCTTGTCGACGTGCGCGCGGTAGGCGGAGGCGGACATGTTCGGG
>CADBOL010000199.1 GCA_902796295.1 Oscillospiraceae bacterium | reverse complement strand
GGTGCTTTCGCTCAGCGGTATCAGCAGCGAAAACATTTTTATTCAGCTTTTCAAGCCGTCATCGTTTTCGCCCGTGTTTGCGCTTATCGGCGTTATCCTTTACATGTTTTGCAAGTCTCAGAAGAAAAAGGATACGGGCACTATACTGCTCGGCTTCGCCGTGCTTATGACCGGTATGCAGATGATGTCGGATTCGGTAGCTCCGCTCTCGCAGATGCCGAAATTCCAGAGCATGCTTGTCGCTTTTGACAATCCGCTTATAGGTCTTCTTGTCGGCACCGTCTTCACCGCCGCCATCCAGTCAAGTGCCGCGGCGATAGGTGTATTGCAGGTGCTTTCCGCCACCGGATCCATGACCTACGGCAAGGCAATCCCTATTATAATGGGTATGAATATAGGCACATGTATCACGGCGATTCTCTCATCGCTTGACGCCTCAAAGAGCGCAAAGAGGACTGCGCTCGCCCATCTGCTCTTCAACGTATTCGGAGCCGCAGTGCTGCTCACCGTTTTCATAATCATCAAAGCGGTGTTTGCGCCGGTGCTGCTTTCAAAGGCGGGCACGCTCTACGGCATAGCGCTCGTCCATACTATGTTTAATCTTATCACGATGATTATCATTACTCCGCTCAGCTCGTTCCTCGAAAAGGCTGTAATGAAGATTATACCCGGCAAAGCAGAAGATGAAATTGACAATATGCTTGATGACCGTCTGCTCAAGACTCCCACCCTTGCCATTGAGGAGAGCAGGATTCTCACCGTTGACCTCGCGAGCATTGCAGTTGAGTCAATGAATGATGTTATTGAGCTTTTAGACAAATATGATAAAGACAAGGCGCAGAGTGTCCGCGATGATGAGGAGCGCGCCGACAGATATGAGGATATGCTCGGCACATACCTCGTAAAAATCAGCACTTATCATATCAGCGACGCCGACAGCGCCGAGGTCACAAAGCTCATGCGCTCCATCGGCGATTTTGAGAGAATTACCGATCACGCCAAGAGCATACTGCTTCTGCTTGAGCAATCGCGTGAAAAGAATGCCGGATTCAGTGAAGAGGCAAAACGCGAGCTCAAAGTGCTGACCGACGCTGTCAGAGAAATCCTCGCGCTCAGCTATGTCACATTTATCAACGGCGACACGGAAACTGCCAAAAAGGTTGAGCCGCTTGAGCAGGTCATAGACGGTCTGGGCGAAACTCTCAGGTCAAATCACATCAGACGCCTCAAAAGCGGAGAGTGCTCGGTTGACAGCGGATTCATCTGGTCCGATCTTCTGACCGACCTTGTCAGGACCTCGGATCACTGCTCAAATATCGCGGGCGCAGTAATCGACCTTGCCGATTACAATATGAATCTGCACGAGTCGCTCAGAGCATACAAAAAAGACGATCCCGAATTCAAAGAATCATTCAGCAAATACAGCGAAAAATACGCCGTTTAAGGAGCATTGCCATGAATTTCACACAGAATCCCAAGGGAAAATACGACGGGTACTGCATAATCAAGTCTCTTGAGAAAAAAATAACATCAAAGGGCGCGCCCTATCTTTCACTGCGGCTTTCCGACAGCGACGGAGAGATCGAAGCAAAGTGGTGGGATTATCACGAGGAGCCCGGCACGGAATTCAGAGCCTTTGATTTTGTAAAAGTCAGGGGAGACTATGTGATTTTCAGCAATGAGAAACAGTTTCGCATAGATATGATGAGACCCGTGCGCCCCGAGGATGAGGTCAGGATTGAGGATTATGTTCCCTCCGCGGTGCTTCCGGGCGAGATGATGTATGACGAGATAGAAAAGATAGTAATCGATTTCAGGAATGACGAGATCAAAAGACTCGTTATGGTGATACTCGAGAGCCGTAAGGAAAAGCTCATTTACTGGCCCGCGGCAAAGGCACTTCATCACGCCGTGAGAGGCGGCCTGCTCATGCATACTCTCACGATGCTCCGCCTGGCGGCTGCGGTATCTTCAATCTACACCTATATCAATTACGAGCTGCTCTGCGCGGGTGTGATACTGCACGATATAGCCAAGACAGATGAAATCAGCTCCTCCGAAACGGGGATTGCGGGCGATTACACAGCTCCCGGAAATCTGATCGGCCACCTTGTGCTCGGCGCGATGGAGATTGACAGAGTCGGCAGGGATATCGGCGTTTCGGAAGATATACTCATGCTTCTTGAGCATATGCTCATTTCACATCACGGGATTCCGGAATACGGCGCGGCTAAATATCCCATGACCATAGAGGCGCAGGCGCTGAGTATGCTCGACGACCTCGACGCCAAGATGTATGAATTCAAGTCGGCTGTTTTCAGAATCGAGCCGGGCGAATTCACCGAAAAGATGAAGATGCTTGACAACAGGCAGCTTTACAATCACGGCCGCTCAAATGACGGCGAGGTTGACCTCGCGGCGGATGACAGATAATCCGGAGGATGATATGACCGACTGGACCGAGATAAGGATAACCGTGCCTGCGCGCGATGTTGACAGGGCGGGGGACATAACCTCGATGGTTGTGCCCTACGGCATTTACATAGAAGATTACAGGAATCTGGAGCAGGAAGCATTTGAGATAGCGAGGATAGACCTTATTGACGAGGATCTTCTCGCGAAAGACAGATCAAAGGGAATAGTCCACGTTTACATTTCTCCCGAGGAAAATCCTCAGGAGGCGGTGTCGTTTCTCAGGGAGAGATTTGACACCGAAGGGATTGAAAACGAGATTGACGAAATCCTCTGCAAAAATGCGGACTGG
>CADBOL010000198.1 GCA_902796295.1 Oscillospiraceae bacterium | reverse complement strand
TCTTCCCATTCTCTGAGATCGGGCGCGGGCGCGTCAATGCCGAGCCGTCTGCAGACAACTGATGAGAAATCCGATTTTTCAAGCATGAGCGGAGCTTCGTAAAGACACGGAAGCGTTATATTCTCTATTACGCAGTCTTTGGGAACATTGCAGAAAAGGGCGATTTTATTGAATATCGACTCCTCGAGCGGCTCATCGCAGCGCAGAACGATAATATCGGGGTTTACTCCCATTCCCTGAAGCTCTTTGACAGAGTGCTGAGTCGGTTTTGATTTATGCTCATCCGAGCCCCTGAGATAAGGAACAAGGCAGACGTGGATGAAGAGACTGTTTTCCCTTCCGACTTCCAGAGAAATCTGGCGCACGGCCTCAATAAAGGGCTGCCCTTCAATATCGCCTATCGTTCCGCCGATTTCGGTGATAACCACATCGGCATCGCTGTGTTTGCCGACATTATAGACAAAGTTTTTGATTTCGTTTGTGATATGAGGAATAACCTGCACCGTTGAGCCGAGATACTCTCCCCTGCGCTCCTTATTGAGCACATTCCAGTAAACCTTTCCGGTGGTGAGGTTTGAGTATTTATTCAGGTCTTCATCGATAAATCTCTCATAGTGGCCGAGGTCAAGGTCGGTCTCCGCGCCGTCTTCGGTCACATACACCTCGCCGTGCTGAAAGGGGCTCATCGTGCCGGGGTCGACATTTATATACGGGTCCAGCTTCTGAGCCGCGACTTTAAGCCCTCTCGCTTTGAGAAGACGGCCGAGTGATGCAGCGGTTATTCCTTTTCCGAGCCCCGATACAACGCCTCCGGTAACAAAAATGTATTTTGGCATTTTACATCCTCACTTTCACTCACACACTTTTCCGGGCTTTACGGTTTACTCAGCGGCTTCGTTTCCCTCCGTGCAGTCGCCTGAATCCACTTCGCTGAGTTTCTCTTTTTCATAGTCACCGATTTCGATTTCGGGCTTTTTCATGCTGAATTCGGTGTTGCATCTCAAAGTGAACATTGTGATTCCCATATTATTCTCTCCTTCATTTATTATTTCCCGCTGTCGCCGTAGTTTGAAAGCACTCTGGCAGACGGGTCGTTTACATTGCAGCCTTCCCAGTCTTTGTTGGGCATCCAGAAATCCTTTATCATCTCGCCCTGACCGGGATAATACTTTTCGAATATCTCCCTGTAAAGCAGGGATTCCTTTGTGAAAGGTCTCGCATGATCATATTTCGCACACTTTGCCTCAAACTCTCCGGCGGTGTATTTCTTTTCGGCGTATTCTTTGAGATAATCCACCATCGAATGGCCGACCGCGTCCGAAAAGGCGGCTTTTTCACGCATGAGTATGCTCCGCGGCAGATAATCGCCCTCAAAAGCGTGCCTGAGCAGATACTTGCCTTTATTGTAGATATTCATCTTCTTTCCGGGATTGACCGACATTACATATTTGACAAAATCCAGGTCTCCGAAAGGCACTCTCGCCTCCATGGAATTTACGGAAATGCATCTGTCCGCGCGCAATACATCATACATATAAAGCTCGCGTATTCTCTTTTGCGCCTCTTTCTGAAACGCCTGCGCGTCCGGAGCGAAATCGGTATATTTGTAACCGAAAAGCTCATCCGAGATTTCGCCAGTGAGCAAAACCCTTATATCTGTTTTTTCGTGAATCGCCTTGCAGATAAGATACATTCCTATGCTCGCGCGCACGGTAGTGATGTCAAAGGTGCCGAGAGCGGCAATGACATCTTCAAGAGAATTGATTACATCGTCCGCGGTGATAATGATTTCGCTGTGAATGCTTCCGATATAATTCGCGACCTCTTTGGCGTATTTCAGGTCTATCGCGTCTTCGCTCATTCCTATGGCGAAGGTCCTTATCGGCCTGCCGAGGATTTTTGCCGAAACGGCGCAGACAAGCGAGCTGTCAAGACCGCCGCTGAGAAGAAAACCTACGGGAGCATCGGCGTCAAGCCGTTTCTCAATTCCGGCGACAAGCTTATCATGGATATTGCCGCATATTTCATCAAGACTTCCGTCTATATATTCACCGGCGGCAGCTATATCGCAGTAGCAGACAAAATCTCTGCCGTCATAATAGTGACCCGGAGGAAACGGCATTACCCTGTCGCTCAGGCCGATGAGATTTTTGGCCTCGCTAGCGAACATAATGCTTCCGTTTTTGTCATAAGCGTAAAACAGCGGTCTTATTCCTATGGGATCTCTCGCGGCTATGAGGCAGTTCTTTTCCGCGTCATAGATAACGAGCGCATACTCCGCGTCGAGCATTCCGAACATTTCAAAGCCGTATTTCTCATACATCGGCAGGAGGATTTCGCAATCGGAATCGCTTGTGAATACGTATTCTTTTTCAAGCTCTTTTTTAATCTTGCGAAAGCCGTAAATCTCTCCGTTGCAGACAAGCTTATTGCCGTTAAGCTCAAAGGGCTGCATTCCGGTGGATTCGAGATCCATAATCGCGAGACGGTGAAACCCGAGGAGCCCGTCTCCCGCTCTGATGACCCGTGTATCATCGGGTCCTCTTGATTTGGTTTTATTGAAGCAGTCTTCAAATTTTTCATAATCTTCGGGATATGAAAGCAATCCCACTACGGAGCACATATTACCGCCTCCTTTAAATAAAAAACAGGCAAAGACGCCCACTGCGGGCACCTTTGCCTTTTGATATTGCAATTCTAACATTGCTAAAATTCATTGTCAAGGGGATTTGCGATGTTTTTTGCTGATTTTTGCATTTTTTACAATCAATTCCTGCAAAATTGAATTTCTTTTGTGCATCTGACAAAAATGAGGCGCCTGTATAAGAAAATCATTGACTAATACTTTCAAAGGTTATATAATCAATTCGAACAAAGGCGTTCATCGGTTGCTCAGGCAGGTCGGTGTGCGCCTTTTTACTTTTTAAGGAGTATTCATTATGAGATTAACCGCTCAGGATGTAAAAGACTACATTGATCAGGAAGATGTCTCGTTTATCCGCCTTGCTTTCTGCGATGTTTTCGGAAAGCAGAAGAATGTTTCGATAATGGCCACCGAGCTTGACAGGGCTTTTGAGAGCGGAATAGCGATAGACGCATCTGCCGTAGAGGGATTCGGCAGCGAAGAGAAAAGCGATCTCTTCCTTTTCCCAGATGCTTCAACACTCTCCGTCCTTCCGTGGCGCCCCTCGCAGGGCCGTGTCGTAAGGATGTATTGCGATATAAAGTATCCGGACGGAACCGCGTTTGAAATGGACTGCCGCCACATTCTGAAAAAGGCGGTCAGCAAGGCGGCATCCGAAGGGATAAGAGTCAGCTTCGGCGCCGAGCACGAATTCTATCTTTTCAAAACAGATGAGGACGGTTACTCCACAGGGATTCCGCATGACAAAGCGGGCTATATGGATATCGCGCCCGACGACAGAGGAGTTAATGTGCGCAGAGAAATCTGCCTTTCCCTGAGCGAAATGGGCATACTTCCGGAGAGCTCACATCATGAGGAGGGCCCCGGTCAGCACGAAATCGACTTCAAATACAGTGATGCTCTTGAGGCGGCGGATAATTCAATAACATTCAAAACGGTTGTTTCGGCGATTGCCGAGCAGCACGGATTGTGGGCGGATTTTTCACCGAAACCGCTGCCCGGATGCAGCGGAAACGGCCTTCACATCAATATGGCTCCCCATTCCGATGACGGCAGGGATTTTCTTGACTGTTTCATGGCGGGAGTGCTCAGACACACGGCCGAAATAACCGCATTTCTCAATCCCACACCCGAGTCATATAACAGACTCGGTGAATTCAAAGCTCCCAAGTATATTACCTGGTCGAGAGAAAACAGGTCTCAGCTCATAAGAATTCCGGCGGCATCCGGCGAATACAGACGTATGGAACTGCGTTCACCCGATTCCGAAGCGAATCCCTATATAGCGTATGCCCTTCTGATATACGCCGGCCTTGACGGAATTGAGAACGGTCTTACTCCCCCGGCTCCGACAGATATCAATCTGTTTACCGCCGAGGCAAAAGAGCTTGAATCAATCGAAATGCTCCCGCAGGATTTTTCTCAGGCAATGAGCATTGCCCGGCAGAGTGAGTTTGTCAGGGCAATACTTCCCGAAAGAGTATTGAATACTTACGCCCGCCGCGTGTAATACGCGTGAAATAAAGGGAAGGAGGGAAGCAGATGCCGGCTGAAAAGCGGAGTTACAGCGTACTTGTTGTTTCGGGAAAAAAGCAGAATGCCGGGTTTTTGTCTTCGATGCTTCTTTCCTTTGAATACAGGCATATTGATATGGTTACGGGTGCAAATGAGGCCAAGCGTAAGCTTCTTATGACCCGGTACGATATGATAATCGTCGACTCGCCTCTGCCCGATGAATTCGGCAGCGACTTTGCCTCGGATATCGCCTTTGAAACAAGAGCGGGCGTTATGCTGATGGTCAAAAGCGAGGTATATGACAGAGTATGCAGACAGGTTGAGGATTACGGAGTGCTCACCGTTCCGAAGCCCGTCACAAAGCAGGATTTTTATACAGCGGTCAAGCTTGTCACCGCAACATCCGCAAGACTTCTCAATGACGAGAAAAAGATAACAAAGCTGCAGGATAAGCTTGAGGAGATAAAACTTGTCAACAGAGCAAAATTCATTCTTATTGAAAAGCACGGTATGACCGAAGCCGAAGCGCACAGATTCATTGAAAAAGACGCTATGGATTCAAGGCGCTCAAAGGCTCAGGTCGCAAAAGAAATCATAGACAGAGAATAGAGCAGGCTGCAAAGGCGCAGTACCGCAGAGGTACTGCGCCCTTTTTTATATTTAACTCAATTATTATTTAAAATACGGAGGAAAAATGTATGAGTTATGTAGACGAAACAATCAAAATGCTGAAAGAAAAATACGCGAATCAGCCCGAATTTCTTCAGGCAACCTCAGAGGTCCTTGAGTCTCTGCGCCCGGTCATCGAGCCGAAAGAAGATGTTTACAGGCGCGACGCTCTTCTCGAGAGACTCGTTGAGC
>CADBOL010000197.1 GCA_902796295.1 Oscillospiraceae bacterium | reverse complement strand
TAAAGATTCCTATAGTAATAAGATTAGTAATAAAAAGTGCGCAGCCGGAGCCGCGCACGAAAAACGCATAGCTCCATTTGCTGCGACACAAATCATTAAACATAACACAAGCGGATATGCTTATATGAGCATGCATTTTTGCCGAAAGCAAAAAAGCACACCTCTTGTGTTAAGCAATGTATCTGATTTATGTCGCATATACAGTATAGCACAGGCTTGCGTGATTTTCAATAATCAAATCCGTAAAATACACATCAAATAGGATTTTGCAGGCTTTATTCCTATAGACGGTTTATAAAGCTTTCAAATAAATCAAAACCGATATAGACAAAGAAATATCGGCGTGACCTGAATCACGCCGAGTTATGCGTAACCTTCCGACGGAAGGCGCTTTTCATTTAACTTTTATTTGATTTCTATCGTTACATCATACTTCTCAAGCCAGGTACCGGTGGCGAAATTCCTCGCTCTGAGAATCACTTCATTTTCATATATTTCAAAGACATAACCTGTGCCGTTTGTGATATTGCCGCCGCGGCGTACATCGGGATATTCATAACAGGGCAGGTTGACCGAATACCAACTGCCGTGGTTTTCAACGCTCGAGTAGCTTGTGCCGTCATCTTCAGTGCTGAGACCGGCGTGGATATGCCCGCTGATGAATATGACATTTTTATACTTCTCAACTATCGCCAGTATTGCGTCCGAAGCGTCGCCTATACCGCCCTTATCCGGCGGGTCATCCTTATCAAGCTCCCAGTTATAAGGCAGATTGTGAGTGCCGTTAAACGGCTGATGGCAAAGCACGAAAACCGGCATCCCTTTCCCGGATGCTTTTTCCATCTCCGAGGCAAACCAGTCAATCTGTTCCTGAGAAATCGTGGCATCGGTGCTGTCACCCTCTGAGCCGAGCGCTATAACCGGATATCCGTTGATTTCCGCTGTGAAATAAACATTGTCAATCTCTCTGCCGGTGGCCTCTTTGCTGAATTTTATAAATGTTTCCTTTGTATATGCCGGAGTACGGTCTCCGCCCCAGGTGTCGTGATTGCCGAGCACCATGATATTATTGCCGGAAATGTCATATTTTTTGAGCGTGTCGGAGAACGCCTGCCAGTTTTCGGTATCGCCGCTGTCGGTGATATCTCCGTTGAATATGACGGCGTCGAGTCTGTCCTGAGCCTCAGCCATATCCTGAAGACCGAATTCAAACATTCCGAGACGGATGAAATTATTTTTAAGATGAGTATCGGAAACTGCCGCGAAGGATGCCCTGCATCCTTCTTTTTTATGCGAAATCTTTGCTTCCTTCTGCTGTGTGAAGGGAGCGATAAGAGTCACCACGGTCATAATCGCGACCATGACGGACCTGATAACGGTAACAAGAGCAGATAACATAACCATCTCTCCTAACGGTAAATTAATGGGGAAGCAAATCTGCTCCCCCGTACAAATAATAATTTATGCTTCTTCGGTATACTGAACTGCCAGGGAGGAAATTGTGCCGTCATCAAGCATTTCCTGAATTGCGGCGTTAATCTGCTCAAGAAGCTCGGTGTTGCCTTTTGCAACCGCTATACCGTATTCCTCGGATTCAAAAGCTTCCGCGTCCTTGACAATGATAAGGCCCTCGTTGTCGGCAACATATTTTTCCGCGGTTGCCGAGTCGATTACAACAGCATCGCATTTTCCGTTTACAAGCTCAAGAATGCATTCCGTACCCTTCTTGAATGTCTCGTACTCAAAGCCGAGCTCTTTGACAACAGTTTCACCGGTGTAGCCCTGTACAACGGAAATCTTTTTACCTTCCAGATCCGATGCCTTTTTGATATCCGCATCTTCTTTTACAATCATGACCTGTGTTGCCGTGTAATAGGGGATTGAAAAATCAACGGATTCTTTTCTCTCTTCGGTAATTGTCATACCGGCTATGCAGGCGTCTATCTGACCGTTTTTAAGCGCAACGAGGAGTGAATCAAACTCCATGTTGTTGATGACTGCGGTTTTGCCGTATTTTTCGCCGATTTTGTTTGCGATAACCATGTCAATACCGTCAAATTTCTGAGTGCCGTCAACAGATGAAATCACACCGTCAGCCGCTACAGACTCAAACGGGGGAAACTCGGCGTTTGTGCCGAATACAAGCTGATTGCCGGAATCGTTGCTGCCGCAAGCGGAAAACAAGCCGATTGTGATTGCCGCCGCAAATACAAGTGCGAGTATTCTGATAGTTTTTTTCATATTTTTTTACTCCTTATATTTATTAAAGAACCTTGCTGAGAAACAGCCTGGTCCGTTCATCCTGAGGATTGCCGAAAACCTCCTGCGGGGTTCCCTGCTCGAGAATTACGCCGCGGTCCATAAACAGAACTCTGTCTGCAGCTTCGCGGGCAAATCCCATTTCATGAGTCACTATTACCATTGTCATTCCGCTCTCCGCGAGGGATTTTATAACATCAAGCACTTCACCGACCATTTCGGGGTCAAGCGCGCTTGTCGGCTCGTCAAAGAGCATTATCTCGGGATTCATCGCAAGAGCTCTGGCAATGGCGACTCTCTGCTTCTGACCGCCGGATAGCGAAGAGGGATAAACTTCGGCTTTATCCGCCAGTCCGACTCTTTCAAGAAGCTCATTTGCCTTTTTGTCTGCTTCGTCTTTATTCATTTTTTTGAGAGTCAGCGGAGCGAGAGTTATGTTTTCTTTAACGGTAAGATGAGGAAAAAGGTTGAAATGCTGGAAAACCATACCCATTTTTTGCCTTATGGCGTTTATATCCGCTTTTTTGCTGTTTATCAGCTCACCGTCAACATATATTTCACCCTCGGTGGTTTCTTCAAGCTGATTCAGGCAGCGCAAAAAAGTTGATTTACCTGACCCGGACGGGCCTATTACCGCAACGACCTCACCTTTTGATATATGCTCGCTGATTCCGCGGAGCACTTCGTTGTCTCCGAAATGCTTCCTGAGATTTTTTACTTCAATCATAACCCGTCACCTCAGCGAATATCGGATTTGCGCATTGCCTTTTCGATTCTGCCCAAAGCAATTGTCAGCAGTTTTATAAGCACATAATAGATAATTGCCGTTGCAATCAAAGGCGCAAAAGGAGTATAAGTGGCGCTTTTTATGAAGTCGCCCGCTTTCTGGATATCCATAAGCCCGACATATCCGACAATAGCCGTCTCTTTAATCAAAACTATAAATTCGTTGCAGAGCGTCGGGAAGATATTTTTCAAAGCCTGAGGCAGAATTATTTTTGTCATTGTCTGATATGAATTGAGGCCGAGTGAGCGGCCGGCTTCCGTCTGACCTCTGTCAATCGAAAGAATACCGGCTCTGAATATTTCGGCGACATATCCGCCCGAGTTAATTCCGAAAGCGATTCCGGCTATAATCCACTTAGGCCAGTGGACAGAAGCAAAAACAACAAAATAAATCAGCATCAGCTGAGTGACCGAGGGAGTGCCTCTGATAACATCGGTATAAACCTTTCCGACAGCCCTGAGCGCTTTATGCTTTGAGAGATTGCAAAGCGCAATTATAAAACCTATTATTACGCCGAGAATCAGCGCTATTACCGATACCCGGATTGTTACCTCAAAGCCCTTCACAAAAAGCATATATCTGTCTTCTCTTATGAAGCACTTTTCAAATATCTGTTTAAAACTTTCAAACCATTCCATGGGTTTCTCCCGTGAATAATAAAATCAATAGATTTGTATTTTACATCAAAACAGAATAATAATCAAGCTAAAAGTGAATATTTATTCATAATTTGTGATATTCATACACTTTTTAAACTCGTCGGGTATTTCCGCCTCAAATATCATCTTTTCACCCGTCACGGGATGTATAAGCTCAGCCCTGCCGCAGTGGAGCAGCTGATGGCCGAATTCCGGCCTGAAATCGCCGTAATAGGTGTCTCCGGCGAGAGGATGCCCGATATGCGCCATGTGTACCCTTATCTGATGTGTTCTGCCCGTCTCGAGACTGAGGCGGATAAGCGCGCAGCCGTCGCCGTATTCTATCACGTTCCAGTGAGTGACGGCGGGCTCAACCCCTTTTTCATATGAGCACGCCCTGAGAGTTTTCATCGGGTCGGGGCGGTAAATCGGCACATCGACCGTGCCGCTCTCATCGGGATGCCCCTTCACAACCGCAAAGTATTCCTTTTTGACCTTCCCGTTGAGCTTTGCGGCCGAGAGCGGATTCAGAGCAACGGTAACTATGCCGGAGGTACCCTTATCAAGCCGCCCTGCGGCCCTGAAGGTACAGGATTTCCCCTCTTTTTCAAGATGGTAGGCTACGGCGTTTGCGAGTGTGTCTCCCTGATGATTATGAGTCGGATGCATGGCGAGCCCCGGCGGCTTGTTTATAACCAGTATATCTTCATCCTCGTATATGATATTGAGCGAATACTCTATCGGCTCAATACCCGTTTCGCTTTCGGGCATCGTTACGCTGAGAGTATCCCCCTCTCTGAGAATCTCAATTGTCCTTGCATGTCCGCCGTTAAGCAAAATCCCGTTTTCCGTCCTTTTGAGCGTGCGGATAAGACGGTCCGAAAATCCCTTTTTATATTTCATAAAGGTGTAGATTTTCATCCCGTCATATTCTCCGGTTATCTTATACTCAATGACTCTCGGCATCTTTCCTCCGCGCTTTTTCGGCTTTTAAAATATTTCCGGGTGTTATTTTATCACACAAAACGGGATTTAACAAGATTTTGCTCTTTAAATATATCTTGAAATAAAATAATATAGTGATATAATATAATAAGGAATTTTTTTCACACGGAGTCCTTTTATGAATAAACTCAGAAATCTAAAACGCAAAGTAAACACATTTCAGATAATAATAGCCGGCTTTGCCGGAGTGATATTTATCGGCGCTCTTATACTCATGCTCCCCGTATCCTCAAAGAGCGGAGAGGTTACGCCTTTCGGAGACGCGCTGTTTACGGCGACATCGGCGGTCTGCGTCACGGGGCTCGTTGTCCGTGACACCGCAACACACTGGTCATATTTCGGCCAGGCAATCATACTCCTGCTGATTCAGACCGGAGGCCTCGGAGTTGTCACCGTGGCGGCATCATTTGCCATGATAGCGGGCAGGAAGATTTCGCTTCTCGAGCGCAGCACAATGCAGAATGCAATGTCCGTTTCAACCACGGGCGGAATAGTAAAGATGACCGTATTCATCATCAAAGCCTCTCTGATAATTGAAGGCACGGGCGCTCTGCTTATGATGCCCGTCTTCATCTCCCGGTTCAGGGCAAGAGGCATATGGATGGCCTTCTTCCACTCTGTATCCGCCTTCTGCAACGCCGGATTTGATATTATGGGAAATGAATCCGGAGAGTTCTCTTCACTCACCTCATTTGCTGAAAATCCGCTTCTCGTCATAACGGTTTCTCTTCTGATTCTGGTCGGCGGAATCGGATTCCTGACCTGGGATGATTTTGTAAATCACAAGTTCCGTTTTAAAAGATACCGTATGCAGAGCAAAACCGTGCTCACGGTTTCGGCAGTTCTGATAATAGTACCCGCTCTGATCTTCTTTTTATTTGATTTCGGAAATCTGCCTTTAAAGGAAAGAATACTCAAATCCTTATTCCAGGCGGTAACGCCGAGAACGGCCGGCTTCAACACAGCAGATTTCTCGCTGATGACGGGCCCCGGCAGGATGATTATAATCATTCTGATGATGATAGGCGGCTCATCCGGCTCGACTGCCGGCGGTATGAAAACGACCACGCTCGGTGTCCTCGCGGGCAACGCCTGGTCGATAATAAGAAACAGAAAAAGCGCCCAGCTTTTCGGAAGAAGGATTGACGACTCGATCGTCAGAAACGCGACCGGCATCCTGTTTTTTTATCTGATTCTCACTTTTACCGGCGCCCTGCTCATAAGCTCGATTGAGAGGCTTCCGGTTGACACCTGCCTTTTTGAATCCGCATCGGCGCTGGCAACGGTAGGCCTGACTCTCGGGATCACTCCCGGGCTGAAAACAGCGTCAAGAATCATACTCATGATTCTTATGTTCACGGGCAGAGTAGGCGGGCTCACGATTATTTTTGCAACCGTTTCCAGAAAGAAACCGCCCGTATCGCAGGCCCCCGTCGAAAAAATCACGGTAGGATAACCGTTTATTCAATACTCAGAATCTGACACCGGAGGTAATTATGAAATCCGTTTTACTTATAGGACTCGGCGTTTTCGGCTCACAGGTTGCCGAAGAGCTCAACAAACTCGGCCATGAAATCATGGGCGTTGACATTGAGGAGAAAAAAGTCAATGACGCTCTTCCGATTGTTACGGATGCTCAGATAGGAGACAGCACCAGCGTCGCTTTTCTCAAAGAGCTCGACGTGCCGAGCTATGATGTATGCATCGTTGCCATAGGCAATAATTTCCAGTCATCGCTTGAAACCGCCTGCAATCTCAAGGACCTCGGAGCGAAACTCGTGGTCGCGAGAGCAGACAGGGAAGTTCAGGCGAAATTCCTGCTCAGAAACGGGGCGGACCGCGTGGTAAACCCCGAAAAACAGGTTGCGAAATGGACAGCCGTGCGATTCACATCCGATCATATTCTCGATTACTTCCAGCTTGACGATGATCATGCCATCTACGAGGTGGATATCCCATCCGACTGGATAGGAAAAACCGTCGGCGGTATAGATATTCGCAGAAAATACGGCATCAACATTATCGCCGTGAGACAAAACGGGAAACTGCTCTTTGCCGTCACTCCCGATACCCGTCTTGATTCAGGCAACAGCATGCTTGTTTTCGGCGAATCGCATGATCTGAAGAAATGCTTCAAAATCCAGTAAGACGCCGGAGGCAGCTGTATGCTGAAATTCAATAAAGACGGTAAATTCGGCATTTTACTCTTCGGCGATCTGCATGAAAAACCCGATTGCAGAGAATCGCTGAGATTCAAAGATATGCAAAAGCTGATGAATGCCTCGCTTGAGAGGTATAAACCGGATTTATGCGTGCTGCTCGGCGATATTTTTGACACAGAGGTATGCAGAGATGATCCGGCGGCGTTTTCGGAGTATATTGAGCTTCTCTGCAGACCGATGACCTCAAAGGGAATCCCCGTCGCCGCCATTATGGGAAATCATGAGCACGACCCAGGATGCGATGATGAGGTCATAAAGGCATACTCGGAGCTCAGCGGAGTTATGATGAGATGCGAGGGCGTGCCCGGCAAGGCGGATTACAAAGAGATTCTTTATTCACATGACGGCAAAAAGCCACTCGCCGCGCTCTGGTTTCTCGACTCAAACAATCTCTGCGCAGATGAAAGCGCTTCAAAATATGACTATGTTCATACAGACCAGATTGAGTGGTTTGAAAAAGAAAGCGAAAAGCTCAGAGAAATAAACGGCGGAAAGCCGATGCCCTCATATATTTTTCAGCACATACCCGTCCCGGAGGAGTATGAACTTCTCAGGCCCGCAAAACTATATGAGATTCCGTGGAGTGTTGACGGCTTCGGAAAGCAAAGCGGCACAAGATTTGTCAAGGCGGAAGGAACTCAGGGCTACCTCGGCGAAGGCCCCTGCTCACCCGATATAAACAACGGTCAGTTTGAATCCTGGAAGAGGACGGGCGGAGTCAGGGCGGCATTCTTCGGCCACGACCATCTTAATGATTTCTCGGGATTTGTCGACGGCATCTTTCTCGCGCAGCATAAGACGGCCGGATTCAGAGCTTACACCGACGGCTGTCACAGCTGCGTAAGATTCATTGAAATCAGCGAAAACGATCCCGGCTCATTCCGTCAGGAGCTCAGATATTTCAAAGACTTCGGCATCAACTGTGAATGCCTCGGTCCCGTCATGAAACGGTTTACGGACAGGCAGGTTATGGCGGTCCACTCGCTCAATTACTGCGCCTGCGCGATTGCGTCGGCAGGGCTGTTAACATATTTTGTCAAAGAAATCTTCAGAGAACGGAGAGAAAGAAATGGCTAAATCAACAAAACTCGGCAAGGCCGCTGTTTTCAACATCATACTCTTCGGCTTTATGGGCCAGGTTGCGTGGGCAGTTGAAAACAACTATTTCAATACGTTTTTATTCAATGTTATCGGCGGCTCATCCTCCGATATCTCCCACATGGTCGCGGCGAGCTCTGTTGTCGCGGTGGCGGCCACTCTCCTCATGGGAACTCTCAGCGATAAGGTCAATAAGAGGAAGGTTTTCATCTGCGCCGGCTACATTGCCTGGGGCTTCACGGTTATGGCTTTTGCCTTTATATCAAGAGAGAATATCGGCAGAATTCTCGGCATCGCGCCCGCGTCGGCGCTTGCGGCCACAGTCTCCGTTGTCATAATCATGGACTGTCTTATGACGTTCATGGGCTCAACAAGTAATGACGCCGCTTTCAACGCCTGGATAACCGATATCACAGACAACTCAAACCGCGCCAAAACCGAAGGTATGCTCGCGACATTCCCCGTGCTTGCTCTTGTAATAGTAACGGTTGCTTTCGGTATTCTCGCAAGCTCATTCGGATACCCCGCCTGCTTCATAGGCCTCGGCATCCTGGTGACTGTCTGCGGTATCATAGGCCTTTTCACGGTGAAGGATTCTCTCAGCGGAGAAAAGAAAAACACAAATTTCTGGGCCGATCTCATCTACGGTTTCAGACCCTCCGTTATCTCGAGTCACAGAGGACTCTATCTTTCGCTTGCCTGCTTCTGCATTCTCAATGTCGCCGTGCAGATATTCATGCCCTATCTTTTCATATATGTTCAGCATCAGATAGGTCTTGATTTCGGCAATCTCAATATCACTCCCCCCGTGGCAATCGTCGCCGTACTGGTTGTAGGCGGAGTCATAGCGGGAGCAATAGTCATGGGCTCGCTCATGGATAAATACGGACGCGCCCCGTTTTCGGTGCCTTCGGTATTCCTGTTTGCAGCGGGACTTGTCGCCGTATTCTTTGCAAAAGGGCTTATTGTGTTTGCAGTATGCGCAATAGTCGCCCTTGCCGGCATGGGGCTTATGTCAATCCTCATCTCGGCGGCGGTGCGTGATTTCACGCCCGAAGACAAGGTCGGCGCATTCCAGGGAGTGAGGATGATATTTACCGTCATGGTCCCGATGATTATCGGCCCCGCGATAGGTTCATTCATCACCGAAAGATTTTCAAATACTCCTTATATCAATGACTACGGCGAGTCGGTTCTTGTTCCCCCGGCTCACATCTTCCTCGGAGCCGCCGCGGTTGCAGTTCTTATTATCATTCCCCTTGTCTTCCTGCTCAAAGAGTGGAAAAAGACAGAAACGGCAGTCTCGCCGGAAACAGCCGAAGCAACTGAAGAAAGGGCCTGATTCTCTATGTATATAATCATCGTAGGGCAGGGAAAATTCGGCTCAACTCTGACCGAACGTCTGTGCAATGACAGCCACGATATCGTTGTTGTTGACACAAAGGCGGACCGTGTAACGGCTATGGTCGAGCAGTATGACGTAATGGGCATCTGCGGAAACGGCTCAACGGTTGACATACTTAAAGAGGCCGGAGCCGACAAAGCTAAACTGCTCATAGCGACAACCGCATCGGATGAGCTCAATATTCTCTGCTGTATGTTTGCAAAAGAGCTCGGCACCGAAAACACAATAGCCAGAGTCAGAAACCCCGTCTATGCGGCGCAGGGTCAGTTTCTCCGCGAAAAAATCGGAATTAATATGACCGTAAACCCCGAGTATGAAACTGCCAATGAAATCTCAAGAATCATCAGATTCCCCTCTGTCGCAAATCTTGACTCCTTCGCAAGGGGCAAGGTTGAGATAGCGAGGATAATCCTGCACGCGGATAACCCTCTGTGCAATATGAAAATTGCGGATATACGCCGTAAGATAAGGGCAAAAGTCATTATCTGCGCCGTGCAGAGAAACGGCGAGGTCATCATTCCCGACGGTAATTTTGAGCTCAGATGCGAGGATTCAATAAATATTACCGGCTCAAGGAGTGAGATTTCCTCATTCCTCAAGCAGACGAATGTTTATAAGCACAGAATTAAAAATGTCATGATAATCGGCGGCGGCAGAATCGGCTTTTATCTCAGCGAGCTTCTGAGCGACACAGGCCGAAATATCACTCTGATAGATTCCGATATCAAAAAATGCAACGCGCTCTCGGATGAGCTTACCGATATAAACGTCATTCACGGTGACGGCACCGACCAGTATCTGCTCGAGGAGCAGGGCATTGAAAACCAGGACGCCCTCGTCGCGCTCACCGGAATTGACGAGGAAAATATTATCGTATCCCTCTATGCCGAAAGCCGCAAGGTTGAAAAAGTCATAGCCAAGATTGACAGACATTCATACTCCATTCTCAGCGAGATAGGGGTTGAAACACTCGTCTCTCCCCAGATAGTTGCGGGAGATCTCGTGACAAGATATGTCAGGGCTCTCGAAAACTCTGCGGACAGCTCTCAGATACAGACGCTTTACAAGCTCGTCGGCGGTAAAATCGAGGCGGCGGAATTCGTTGTTCCGGACAGCTGGAATTATAACGATGTCGCCTTCAGAGACCTTGATCTCAGGCCCAATCTGCTCGTCGGCTGCATTATCAGAAACGGCAAGATACTGTTCCCCGGCGGTGATGACTGCATCAGAAGCGGTGACAATGTCATAGTTATAAATGCGGGAAAGAGTCTCAAAAAACTGACCGACATATTCAAAGCGGGGTGATATCCGTTGAATTATAAAAAAGTAGCCCATTATCTCGGAACCATTCTGCTTATTGAAGCGGTCCTTTTACTGCTTCCCGTTTTAATCGGGCTTATATATCGCGAAAAAGAAACCGTTTACTTTCTCGAAACAATAGGAATCCTTGCGGCAGCCGGACTTATTCTGTACAGAAGAAAACCGTCAAAAAACAACCTTTACTCAAAAGAGGGATATATAATAGTCGCTCTCGCGTGGCTTCTTATGTCCGCATTCGGAGCCCTGCCGTTTTTCATCAGCGGCAGCATACCGAATTATATGGATGCCTTCTTTGAAACGGTTTCCGGTTTCACCACAACAGGCTCCACCATCCTCACGGATATTGAATCACTGCCTAAATGCATGCTCTTCTGGCGAAGCTTCACTCACTTCATCGGCGGTATGGGCATACTGGTTTTCGTGCTCGCGGTTATGCCTAAATCCGAAGGCTCTTCAATCCACATAATGAAAGCGGAAGTGCCGGGCCCTGTCGTTGGTAAACTCGTTTCCAAGGTTACGGTCACGGCAAGAATTCTCTACGGAATATATATCGGGCTCACTCTCCTGCTTATATTCCTGCTCAGAGTTGTCGGATTCCCGCTTTTTGACAGTATAGTCAGCGCATTCGGCACGGCGGGAACGGGCGGATTTGCGGTGCTCAACAGCAGCATCGGAGGATATAACAACCCCTCGGCGGAAGTAATCATATCTATTTTTATGATGCTTTTCGGAGTCAATTTCAATCTTTACTATCTCCTGCTTATCAAGCAGTGGAAATCGGCGCTCAAGGATGAGGAGCTCAGATGGTATCTCGGAGTAATATTCGCGGCCACATTCATTATCGCTCTCGATCTTACCGTCACAAGGCATCCGTTTTCCGAATCGCTGCGCTATTCATTCTTCCAGGTCACTTCAATCATTTCGACAACGGGCTTCACATCCGTAGATTATGAAATGTGGCCGGGTATCACTAAGGCGGTGCTCTTCATTCTCACATTTATCGGCGCGTGTACGGGCTCTACCGGCGGCGGTCTTAAAATACAGAGACTTGCCGTGCTGGTAAAGAACAGCTTCCGCTCCGTGAGAAAGGCGGCAAATCCCCGCCGCGTTGAGTCTATAAAGCTGAACGGCAGGACTCTTGAGGAAAGCGTTGTAAACGGTATCACCGGCTATTTCTCAATGCTTATGCTTGTGATCGCGATATCAATTATAATAGTCGCTCTTGACGGATTTGATCTGACGACCACCACAACCTCGGTATTCACCTGTATAAACAATGTCGGCCCCGGATTTGCGCTTGTCGGCCCCTCGGGCAATTTCGCCGATTTTTCGATTCT
>CADBOL010000196.1 GCA_902796295.1 Oscillospiraceae bacterium | reverse complement strand
GCCGCCGCTGTTTCCGCTCATTATAAGAATTTCCCGGAAACGCCGGAGGGATTTGATGAGTGGTGCTTAAAAGCGGATGCATTATATGAAAAAATCGGAAAAATCAAATGACTGAAATACTGATGAGTAATTTACAGATTTAATTATTAAATCCCGCAGATTTTTCTGCGGGATTCGCTGTTTTTCAGTATTTATACAGTGTCATCTTGCTGAGAACTATGCCCTGCTCAGTAATATCGGCGATGCCGTATTCGTATTCGTTTATACTGCCCGGGTTCATTATATGCATTCCGTCGATATAATCCGTGTATTGCTCGTGAGTGTGTCCGAAGAGCGCCAGAGAAGCGCCGATGTTTTCCGCTTCTTTGAGCAGATTGTCGAGCCCGTATTTCACAAACTGTTTATGCCCGTGAACGCAGTAAACAAGATTGCCGGATATCCTGACAAGCTCTTTGTCATTGAGCTGAGAGCCGAAGTCGCAGTTTCCGCAGACCATTGTGAGCGGGCGGGTGCCTATATCCGCGCTGAGATATTCAAAATCTCTCTCTCCGTCACCCAGGAAGATTATATGGCCGGCATCGGGGTGTTTTGCCAGAGCCGCTCTGACATTATATGTGTTGCCGTGTGAGTCAGACAGTATCAGTACTTTCATCGGTTAAATCCTCGGTTCCGGGTGTGATTACGGCCGGTTTTCTCAGAAGCATATCGTTGAGGTATTCTTCTATTTCGCCGTCTTTTGCCGTTTTTGTTATATAGTATCTGTTTTGATTCTTGTTCTTTTTCGATGTTATTCTGCCGTTCATATCGGCTGCTATTTCAACAGGCTTTGAGAGAGAATAAAATGTGGAATTTCCTTCAAAGGCATATTGTACCGCCGTGAGGTCAAAGCTCGGGCATTTGCAGGGAATTTTATCTTTGCAATGCAGTCTGTAAGCGTCAAATACCGGGTTGCTTTCCTCTTCCGAAGAAAAACCGGTTTTAATGCTTTTGCCGGTTTCGTATCCGCTGAAAACAATCAGATTTCTGAATTTTTCAAGTACATTTGCAAATGAAATCGGGTCGGTTGTAATGTTGAATTCCTCGCCGTCGGGGAATTTACCTGCCATGGCAACTATTGAGTGGACTTTTTTGTTAAACAGAAGAGAGTCTTCATTAAGAGCCGCGGCGATATTTGTCAGCATACCGATTGAAATAACCGTAACGGATTTATCCGGCGCATCTTTAAGCAGCGTCGAATAAAACTCTTTATTGCTCACAGAAGCGCAGGCGCTGTTTTCATATTTACAGTATTTTTTTACAATCTGTCTGTTGTATGCGGAGTTATCGGGGAGGATTGAAATACCGCTGTGCATACCTATATAAACATCTTCAAAGCCGTAATATTCACATATTGCCCTGATGCATCCGTTAGCGTAGGGATTGGATGTGGTGTTGCATATACCGAGCAGTTTTATGTCATATTTTTTCAGGTAGCAAAGCATTATTGCGAGAGCGCCGGCGTCATCACAGTCAGGCCCCATATCGGTTTCAAGTATTACCGAGCGCTTTTCTTCACACAGGGGAGTGTATGGCGACATCCCGGCAAGTTTTTCTTTTCTGACCGATTTTACGGCGTAGGATATTGTCCATGCAATCAGTCCGCCTATAACAAGAGCGAGGACGGCCGGGAGCAGATATTTATAAGGAATCAGATCATAAATCTTATTTCCGAGTACTGTGTAGAGTACGAGGCGGGGAGCTATGCCGAGCAGAGAGAGACCGAGATATTTTAAAAACGGAGTTCTCATCGAGCCTAGAAATACGGAGTTGAGGTCGATGGGAAATATCGCTATTCTTGTCAGAACAATACCGAGATTCTCATATTTATCATATACCGAAAGAAGTTTCTCGCCGTTTTTGACGCTCCTGAGTTTCTTGTTTACAAACTGACCGCCGAGAATTACTCCGAGCAGATATGAAATCGAAAATTCAAGCAGAACACCGACAACATTGACAATCATCGCTTTCCATGTGTCGAGAGCGAGGCCGACGGCAATATAGAGCACCGAGGCCGGAATAACGAATGTGATGCCTTTGAGCAGATAAATCGCCAGCACCGAGCCGATTGCTATCAGCTGAGAAGATGATGAATCGATTATCGCTTTTATATCGAGATTTTTCAGGAAATCATATTTCCAGATTATGAGCGCGGCGATACCGACGGTGATGATAATGCGTATCGCGAGGCCGAATCCGTGCTTCAGTTTTATCATTGATTCTTTCATTGCAATTCTGTATCCCTCCGGATGAATATCAAAGGTAATATACTATAAAAG
>CADBOL010000195.1 GCA_902796295.1 Oscillospiraceae bacterium | reverse complement strand
TTTTTATACCAAACAATTTTATAGCCACTCGGAGCTTCCGTCTTTGCGTGGAATGTGAGCTTTGACTTATAGCTTACGGAAAGCTCGGCGGTATATCCGACTATCTCAATATTGTAAACCGGATCGGGCGTTGAGGGATTGATTTTCTTCCATGTAGCATAGAGCGTGGTATTTGCCGTCAGAGTGATATTGTTGCCGGCTTTATACTGCGCCGCTGTCGCTGTCGATGATTTTGACCATCCGAGGAATGTATAGCCGCTTCTGGTGGGTACGGTAGATGATACTTTAACATTACCCTTATTGTCGCTCTTCTGTGAAGCGGGAGCTCCGCTTCCGCCGTTTGCATCATAAGAAAGAGTGAAAACAACCTGTTTCCAAACAGCATAGAGTGTAATATTCGCTGTAAGATCATATTCATCGCCGGGCTGATACTGAGCGGTTGCCGCAGTCTTTGAGTCAGCCCATCCGAGAAATTCGTATTCATCTTTTGTCGGCTTGGCTTCGGTCAGATGAATCTTACCTACTCCGCTCTGCTTATAGGGAGCGAACACGCCGCCGTTTGCATCATAAGTGATAACAAAATTCTCAGTCGGGTCAATTATCGGGCTCCAGAAAGCATAAAGAGTGGTATCTTCGGTAATTGTAATTGTGTCACCGGCTTTATACTGAGCCTCTATTGCTCTGTCTGTTGTTGACCAGCCTTCAAATTCAAATCCTTCTCTGTTGGGTTTAATGCCGGAGACGGGAATGTCAACTCTGCCGTATCTTCTCGGAGGCAGAGGCTCCGGGTCACCGCCGTTTGCATCATAAATGAGAACATAGTCGCCCTCACCGGCTTCGCTGGGAGCCCAGACTGCGTAAAGAACGGTGTTTTCTGTCAGAGTGAAAATTGAACCTGCGCAATACTCTTCGACAGTGGGCCATCCGTCTTCAGATGAAGCATCTGATTCTGATGCGGTTGCGGGATCGGCTTCCGTAGCAGTTGCATCCGTAGCAGTCGCTTCTTCGGCGTCAGTCTTTCTTGCCCATCCCATGAAGTCAAAGCCCTCTTTTTTGGGAACAGCTACCGGGAGATGGACGGGACCTTTGCCTGTCATTGCCTCGGGCTTACCTGTTGCGCCTTCGCCGATTTCAAATTCAATTTTAAAATTGTTTTCGGGATCTTCGGCAGGAGCAGCGTCGGAACCGGTGGGAGTTTCGGCATCATTTGGGGTTGCATCTGAACCTGTTGCAACAGTGCCTGTCGCACTTCCGCCGTTTGCAAGAGCAGTGCTTGTGAAGAAGCTGAATACAGTCGTAACTACAAGTACAAACGATAAAATTTTAGCAAGTGTAGTTTTATTCATTCTTAATGTCCTCCTAATGCCGGACCGAATCCGGCACTGATTTTGTTTTTTGTCTCCCTGTAAATTTGTATTATATATTAATAATCCAAATATGTAAAGTAAAATTTTTAATTTTTTCTTATTTTTCACGGTTTTTCACCCAATTTTCACGATTTTTTGCCTGTTTTCCGGCTCCGGAGACGAAAAATCCGGAGCGATTCAGGCGAATCGCTCCGGAAAAAGCTGCTGTTTTTGTTAGTGCGGGTGAGTATCTTCCTCTTTGAGATACCTCATAAATTCATCCGCTTTCTGCGCGGCGGATGTGAAAGAATTATTCTTCCAATAAGCGACAAGGGAAACAAAAACCGTGCTTGCCGTCGCGAGGATTTCCCCCGCCCTGCCGTCAATACTCAGCGGATTCACCCCGAAAACTGTGAGCGCGTTATTCAGTAGCGCCGCGATAAGCAGCGCAAGGCGCGCCAGAGTGCCGGGTGAAATATTCTTTAAACTTCCTGTTATTTTATTCACAGTATGCCGCCTGCCTCTCTTTATATCCGCTCTCTCCTTTGCGCCTGTCTTCGAGCATTTTTATTCTCAGCTCGCTGACCGTCATCCTCTCCACAAGGTTATTGTGCTTTGCCACCTTTGCCTCAAGCTGCTCGAGGCGGTAATTCGTCAGCTTCTGTGAGGCGAGAATGCCCGCCACACACCCGACCGCCGAGCCGAGGAAAGAAAATATCATCTCATAATTCATTTTTTCGCCCCCGTATACAGCGCCTTCTCAAGCGCTTTGCCTATCGCGATGCCGCATTTTTTGCAGCCCTCTTCGGTTTTTACCTTTGCAAGGTCGCTCTCACAGTCTATAAAAACCGTCTCAATCAGAACAGCGCAGGGCTTCGTCTGGCGGATAAATCCGAAATAATCCCTGCCAGACGAATTCAGACGCACCTTCGCCCCTCTGTTTTTTACTCCCATTGTCTCCGAAATACTGCGGCATATTTCCTCCGCGGCTCTTTTGCCTGTCGGGGAGCCGTGATAATAGTAAACCTCTGTGCCGGTACCCCCGCCCGCGTTAAGATGGATATCCGCGGCGAAATCGTAACTGCCGGCGTTCACGGCCTTTATCCTCTCGGAAAGGCAGAGACTGCCGTCATGATTTATAAGATCGCAGCCGAGATAATCGGCGGCGTATTTCGCTATTTTTTTCGCAATCCTGTGCTCGTGATATTTCTGATCTTTGCTGACAGCGCCGGGGTCATATCTGCCCCAGGCATTTTTGCCGTGCCCCACGCACAGGCATATCTTCTTTTTTTCCATCAATCATCCTCCTTAAGCAAATCCAGTAATTCCCTGCCGCTGTATCTTCTCATTTCAAAGCCCCCGCTGCCCGCTCTCACGGTGATAAGGCAGGCCTCGCTCATCCCTTCCTTCGGGACGGCGGCCATGATGAAGCGGCAGTTTTCATAATCAAATGCATCTATCATTTCCGTAAGAATGCTCTCCGCCTCGTCTCTGCCGGATGCAAAAATCAGCGGCGTTTGCATCCCGTCAATATACAGGAGCTTCGCGGCGCATACCACGCTCAGCCAACCGGGCTCCGGTGACGGCATATTTTCGAGAGCCGTAACCCGCCTCCCGATTCTTTCGACATCCGCGCTCAGCGAAATATCCGCGCCGCCGGCTTCTCCGCCCGGCTCGAGAGAGCAGCCGAAATCGAGCGTTGCTATTCCCGTTTTTTCTATCACTTCGTTATCGTCTCCGTCAAAGGAATGCGCCTCAAGCTGAATCCTGAGTCTGCCGGTGCGGGTCATTTCTTTTGTGAGAGGGCAGTAAATCCCGCCGTCAGTCACACGGGCGGGCGAGCTCTCCCGGCTGATCCTGCCCGATGAGAATTTCCTGCCGAATGGCACCGTCTCAAAATTCAATATATAGTAATCGGGGGTGTCATCCCCGCTGAATCTGTCGTCAATCAGAAACGCGCAGTTATATTGCTCCCCGGCAAATACCCTGTATTCGCCGCAAATCAGATTTCTGTTTGAGTCCGCCGTTATTTCAATAGTCTTCATTAACCCTTTGTTTCTCCTCTTAAGCATAATAGTTTTTAAGTCTGTACGCCGTTTCAACAGCATCCCTGCGCTCGGCATAAAGAACTCCGAGCTCCGCTCTGAGAACAGCTTCCGCTCTCGAGCCGGGTTTTGTAAATCTGAGTTTCCCGTTTCTCTCGCAAATCCTTTTTGTGAGGATTTCTGCCGATTTCCTGTATTCTTCGGCTAATTCCGCCAGGCTTTTATTCATTCTCAAGACTCCTTCTTTCCGTTATTATCCAAGCACCTGAGCATAAGGTACGGAGTAAAGCGCGCATATCCTCCTGATTTCGCCTGCATCAGGCAGCGCTTCTCCGCTCTCGATTCTTTTCATCCTTTTCAAGCTTATTCCTGTCATACGGGAGGCCGCGCCGTATGACAGCGCCCTTTCTTTTCTGAGCTTTGCAATCCTTTTGCCCGTATCCCCTCCTTTCATCTCACGCGCGGCGAGGATCGCCGCCTCGCAGTCAATGCCGGTATCATCCTCCGCCGCTTCATCCAATCCGGAAAGATAGATTTTCAGGTAGCAGAGCGCTTTTCTCAGCTTCTGCTCCGCCCTGTTTTTCGCAGCGTTTACCGCAGTCCTGCTTGTTCCCGTCTTCCGCGCTATTTCCTCCGCGCTCATTTCGTTAAAATAAAAATCCTTTATCACTTCCCTCTCTTTTTCGGTCAGCTCCCTGTCTATCGCGAGATTGAGAATATCCGCCAGATCTGTCTTCCTTCTGCGCCAGGCGTATTCCACCGGAGTTTCGCAGGCAAAACAGCACCGGCCGCAGCAGATTTTAACCGCACGTCTTATCTCCTCCTCGGACGGATAGGATTCATACGCATTTTTAATAGTGTTGTTAATTTTTTCTCCTCCTTTATGGCTGTGTTTGTTGCAACATCATAGGTACACTATTTATTTTATGCCGCATTTTAATAGTTGTCAATAGAATTTTTAATTTTTCTTGACATTTTAAATAGTTTAGCTCATAATATAGGCGTATCAAGCATCAAAAAGGAGTCATTTCCAATGAATATAATAAAAGATCTGAGAAAAAGAGCGAAGCTTTCGCAGATAGAGCTCGCGGAGCTGTGCGGGGTCCATCAGACGGCTGTCAGCCAGTGGGAAAAGGGCCGCACAAATCCCGACACCGATATGCTTATCGCTCTCAGCGAGATATTTCACACCTCAATAGGAGCCATCCTCGGGCTTGACTCGCCCGATGACCCGGTTATGATACCCGTAAAGGGGTATGTTCAGGCGGGTGAGATGACCCTGATCCCCGATGAGGATATATGCGAATACACGGCGATTTCTCCCGATCTCTCGCAAAAGGGCGATTTCTGCGCCCTGCGGGTGCACGGCGACAGCATGCTCCCAGTGTTTCAGGATAACGATATCATTATTGTCAGGCGCCAGGGCAGCGCGGATGACAACAGCATAGTGATTGCCGTTGAGGGAAATGTAAAATCCACGCTCAAGAGACTCAAAATACAGGATAACGGAATCCTTCTCATAGCCGAAAATCCGGAATTCGACTCCATTTTTTATACAAACGAGCAGGTCAAAAAGCTCCCGGTAAGAATTTTCGGCGTTGTTGCCGAGCTTCGCCGTGAATTTCGTTGACAACAGGGTATAATTCGGTTTATAATTAATTGTTGTAAAAATAAAGGGGCTTCAATACCCCGTTCTGTAAAGGTAGGTAATTATCATGGCTGTCAAAAAGTTAAAGTATTTAGCCGGCGGTCAGTGGATTGAATCCAAAACCGAAAAGTATATGGATGTTTACAATCCCAGCACCGGCGAAGTGATTGCGCAGACTCCGTGCTGCACAAAAGAAGAAGTAAACTACGCAGTTGAGTGCGCCAAAGAGGCGTTCAAATCGTGGAGCGAAGTGCCCGTAATGAAGAGGGTTCAGATTATCTATGATTTCCGCGATCTGCTTGTAGCTCATATGGATGAGCTCACAGAGCTCTGCGCGAGAGAAGAGGGTAAAGTCTGGGGCGAGGCAAGAGGAGATATCCTCAAGGTCAAAGAGCCCGTTGAGCTTGCTCTTTCCGCTCCCTCACTGCTCATGGGCGAGAGCATCCGCGACACATCCTCCGGCTACGACACCACTCTCTACAGAGAGCCTCTCGGCGTTTTCGCGGGCATAGTTCCCTTTAACTTCCCCGGCATGATTCCGATGGGCTGGATGACACCCATGTGCATTGCCTGCGGCAACACCATCGTGCTCAAAGCCGCTTCCATGACTCCGATGACCTGTATGAGAATCGCCGAGCTCTGGAAAGAGGCCGGCCTTCCCGACGGCGTTATCAATATCGTAACCTGCTCAAGAAATGAAGCTGAAATATTCCTTGATCATCCCGATGTCAAAGGTATCTCCTTCGTCGGCTCCACATCGGTAGGTCTTCACATTTACTCAAGAGCCGCCGAGAGCGGAAAGAGAGTTCAGTGCCTTTGCGAGGCAAAGAATCACGGCCTCGTGCTTGAGGACGCCGCGCTCGAGATGACCGCGCGCAGGATCATCAACTCCTCCTTCGGCTGCGCGGGCGAGCGCTGCATGGCCCTGCCCGTAATCGTTGCTCAGGAGAGCATAGCAGACAAGCTCGTCGCCTATCTCGTGAAATTTGCAAAAGAGCTCAAGATCGGCCCCGCTTATGATAAAGAATCCAAACTCGGCCCCGTTGTCACCGCCGCTCACAAGAAGAGCGTCATCGACTGGATCAACAAGGGCATAGAAGAGGGCGCTCAGCTCGTGCTTGACGGCAGAGACACCGTCGTTCCCGGCTATGAGGGCGGCTTCTATATCGGCCCCACAATCCTCGATCATGTCACTCCCGAGATGACAGTCGGCCAGAGAGAGATATTCGGGCCCGTGCTCTGCATAAAGAGAGTCAAAGATTTTGAAGAGGGTCTCGCTCTCATGAATTCGAATCCCTTCGCAAACGGCTCCGTTATCTTCACTCAGAGCGGATACTACGCCAGAGAATTCACCAAGAGAACCGACGGCGGCATGGTCGGCGTCAATGTCGGTATCCCCGTTCCCGTGGGTGTATTCCCCTTCAACGGCCACAAGAAGTCATTCTTCGGCGACCTTCACACCCTGGGCAAAGACGGTTTCCGCTTCTACACCGAAACCAAGACCGTAACCCAGACCTGGGTTAACCCCGAAGAGATAAAGAGCTCCGAGGTCGACTCCTGGGAAGGCTCCGTCGGCGGAGATCAGAAGTAAGATAATAAAAAACATCAACCGGGTCCGCGGGATTGCTCTCTGCGGACCCGGTTTTGATTATGCGGCAGAAACGGTGAAGGATTCTCCTGAACCTCCCCCAAATATTCTTTTTTACCTGTTGAAATCTCCGGGTGTAAAGTATATAATAAAAAGGTAATGTAAACTGAAAGGCTGTGATGCTTTGAGCAGATACGATGAGGCAAAAAAAATATACGCGGCATACGGTGTTGACACCGAAGCGGCGCTTGAAAAAATGAAGGATATTCCGCTTTCAATCCATTGCTGGCAGGGCGATGACGTAATCGGATTTGATTCGACAGGCGCTCTCTCGGGCGGAATCCAGACCACCGGCAATTATCCCGGCAGGGCAAGGACTCCCGATGAGCTGATGGCGGATATCGACAAGGCGTTTTC
>CADBOL010000194.1 GCA_902796295.1 Oscillospiraceae bacterium | reverse complement strand
CGCGCGCTATTATCACACACGCCTTGACACAGCCGACAATATGGAACTCAAGACAATCGAGGCGGGCGTTGACCTTGTGCTCAACAGCGCATTCCTGTTTGACGAAAAAGGTCTTGATCTTTGATGTTTATTCCTTTTTGAAAAAATACAGCCGCCTGTCCATGGCAGACGGCTTTTGTGTTTTATAATGCACAAAAAAAGAATTAAAAATTTGTTCACATTTTTTCGCGCAATGCTTGCATTATTCTTTGATTTGTATTAAAATAATCTCCCACGCGCAAAATGCCGCCGGGTCTGCATAGCGGTTCCGGCCGTATCTCAGCGGCTTATGATGCGCAAAAAATCAGGAGGGATTTTATGAAAAAGATATTTAAAAGCTTGCTCTCTCTGGCTCTCTGCCTTATGATGATTGTAAGCACATTCGCGATCTTCGGCGTCGGCGCATCCGCGGCCGGTGCAAAGAAAAACGGCGACACAATCGAAATGGGTACATATCCCCAGAGCGAAGTTACCGATAAAGAGCTTGTTGCCGAGCTCGAGAAAGATGTCAACGGTAAGGAATGGACATCTTACAGATATGATACCGGCTCACCCAACTGGAGAGACGGCAACATGAAAAAAGCGGACTACATGGAGTATGTCGACTTCACTCACGGCAAAGAGAAATACCGCGCGGTTAAGTTTTCATCATACCGCCCGAGCTTTGTCGGCTATAAGGCAAGTGAAGACACAGTCAACGCCTATCAGTATGATAACGGCTATTTTGTAAACAAGACTTATTTCTTCAGATTTGACCCCATCAAGTGGAGAATAGTCGACACTTCCACAGGTCTCTGTGTCAGCGATCTCGTCCTTGACGCTCAGCCTTTCAATGACTATGTATTAAAGAGAGATGCTGCAAAGCCCGAGGATGTCAGATATTTCGGCGACGCCAAGAAAACGATTCTTGCAAATAATTATGAATCAAGTTCAATCAGAAAATGGCTGCAGAGCAGTTTCTATGATGTTGCTTTCACATCTGATGACATTGCAAAAA
This sequence comes from Oscillospiraceae bacterium, assembly GCA_902796295.1. Classification (GTDB taxonomy): domain Bacteria; phylum Bacillota; class Clostridia; order Oscillospirales; family Acutalibacteraceae; genus CAG-177. Next base: position 1,097 of record CADBOL010000194.1, on the reverse strand, counting down.
TGGCTCTTTCCGAGTATGAGGAGAAATGCTACAAAGAGCTTGTCGACAAAGGCCTTATTGACAGCATTTCAGATAAAGCATATCTTATGTCGGATATAGAGGTTACTTATTATAAAGAAATCCTCACTGCGAGCAATTTCCTTGTAACTAAGGGCAGCGATTACTCAAAGAGCCAGGGCCTCTGGATTCCCAATTTCTCAACAAATACAGGTCTTCCCTACTGGAGACTCCGTACAGGTACCGGAATCACCGGAGAGGCGACTGTTGAAACCTACTATGTAAACACCGACGGACTTATCACCAATAACAGCGACGTTGACTTCGCCTGCGCCGGTATCCGCCCCGCAGTGCGTATGAAGGTCTGCGACCACGAATGGGATTGGGTAACAATCCTTGAGCCCACAGAGGAAGCCGAGGGTGAAAAAGCCTATCAGTGCAAGAAGTGCGGCGCGGTTCTTATGACCGACTACATTCTTATCCTCAATCCTCCGGTAGGCCATATCAGGGTTGATATCAAAAACAACCCCGTTTCAAAGACAAGGTCAATCCGCTGGAGAAGAAACATTAAACTCACGGCTACAACGCTCAACGCGACCAAGAATTCGAGAATTGCGTGGTATGTTGACGGCGAGCTCAAGCAGATAAGCGAAAAGGGGAATAACGCTTCCTCCACATTCACAACCGACAGACTCAAGAAAGATACGGTTATTGAAGCGAGACTGCTTGATGTAAACGGCAAGATTATTCATAACAAAGATACAAGCCTTGCGCTTGACCATGAGGAGATTACGGTCAGGAAGAATGTGTTTGCCTATATCCTTGCGTTCATCTTCTTTTTCTTCCCGCCCATTCCGGTAGTTCAGTAATTTAAATATTTTCGGCACCGTTTCCTGCATTGGAGACGGTGCTTTTCATTATGGAATATTAAGGTTGATTTTTTTGTATTTATGTAGTATAATACCCTATAATAATGGGATGTTATCTCAAAAAGAAGGTAATTTAATGCAATACAATGAGTTTGCAGGTGTATATACCTTACTGCTTACTCCGTTCAACGAAGACCTGTCGATTGATTACAAAACTTATGAGGAGTATGT
>CADBOL010000193.1 GCA_902796295.1 Oscillospiraceae bacterium | reverse complement strand
TTCGCAGACAAGTATTCTGTCACCGTCTTTGAGCCCGGCGAGTGCTTTTGCACCTTTTACGGCAATATCAGCAAAGCCCTTGTATCTTGCCATAAGTATTGAAAATGATGTCAGAGGAATGTTTTCGGGTACAATTCCCATCACCTTTCCGAATGCCTGTGAATCGGTTATAACAAGCGCAGGTGCTTTATTTAAGCTGTCAAGAGTTTCCCTGAGCGTTTCCGGCTGAGTAACGGCGGCAACGGCTCCGTTATCAATTATATCTCTTATTGCCTGCTGCTGGGGAAGAATCATTCTGCCTTTCGGTGCGGATGAATCTATCGGAGTGACAAGGATAACAATATCACCGGGTTTAATGAAATCTGATACCAGCCTGATTTCTTTTTTTCGGAGATTTTTAATGCCGGCAAGTCTGTTTTTTAATTCCTCAATGCCTTCACCGGTAAGCGCGCTTACATATATTATTCCCTCTTTGCGCTCTTTGACCGCATCGCATTTATTTCTTACAGTCAGGCTGGGGATGGATTTGCTGTTTATCAGCTCTGTCAGTTCTTTTTCTGCGGGTGCAGGTGTGTCGTTTTCCGTGACAAGCACCGCAATATCACATATGTCGAGGATTTTTTTAGTGGCATTTACACGCATTTCACCTAGTGTGCCGCAGTCGTCAATTCCCGCTGTATCTATAAGCACAACGGGACCGAGCGGAAGCAGCTCCATAGTCTTTTTTACGGCATCGGTTGTGGTTCCCTTGATATCGCTGACGAGAGAAACCTGCTGATTGGCAATTCTGTTTACAAGTGAGCTTTTGCCTGCGTTTCTGACGCCGAAAAATCCTATATGAATTCTTTCGGCTGAAGGTGTATCGTTTAATCCCATAATAAGTTCCTTAAAACCTGAAGTCTCTGTCACCGTTTTCGATTTTTACAAGACGTTCCCTGACTATCTGCTGTACCTTTTCTTTCGGAATATTATTGATTTCTTTCAGAATCATTTCTTCACCGATTTTTTTGGTATCTTCGCTTGCATAGTCAATAAGGAATTCCTTAAGAGTCATGAGCGCATTCGGATGGCAGCAGTTCTGAATCTGTCCTGATTTGCAAAGGCTCATAAATCTGTCTCCCGTTCTTCCCTCACGGTAGCAGGCGGTACAGAATGAAGGAATATATCCCGTTCTCATAAGCCAGTTTACTACTTCGTCAAGAGTCCTGTTATCCGAAACATCAAACTGCTCTGTATCGTGAGGTCTTTCGGCTTCCGTATATCCTCCGACGGATGTTCTCGATCCTCCGCTGATCTGGCTCACACCGAGTCTTATGATCTTTGCTCTGACTTCCGGAGTTTCCCTTGTTGAAATAATCATTCCGGTATAAGGAACGGCTATTCTGATACAGGCAGCTATTTTGCAGAACATATCATCGGAAAGTGAGTTGTCAAACTCGTCGGGATCAATATCATCCGCGGGTTTTACTCTCGGAACGCTTATAGTGTGAGGACCTACTCCGTGAACCGCTTCAAGATGCTCGGCATGCATCAGAAGACCTGCAAATTCATATCTGTAATTATCAAGTCCGAAAAGAACGCCGCAGCCTACATCGTCAATGCCGCCTTCCATCGCCCTGTCCATAGCTTCAGTATGATAGTCATAATCGTGCTTCGGACCTGTAGGATGCAGTATTTCATAATTCTTTTTATTGTATGTTTCCTGAAAGAGAATATATGTTCCGATCCCTGCATCTTTAAGCTTTCTGTAGTTTTCAACGGTAGTGGCCGCTATATTGACATTGACACGTCTGATAGCTCCGTTTTTATGTTTGATTGAATAAATGGTATTGATACATTCCAGGATATATTCGATCGGATTATTGACGGGGTCTTCACCGGATTCAATGGCGAGCCTTTTATGCCCCATATCCTGAAGAGCGACAACCTCTGCGGCTACCTCTTCCTGTGTCAGCTTTTTTCTTGCTATATGCTTGTTTTTAAGATGATAAGGGCAGTAAAGACAGCCGTTCACACAGTAATTTGAGAGATAGAGCGGAGCAAAAAGAACGATTCTGTTTCCGTAAAAGTCCTTTTTAATCTGCTCGGCAAGATCGTATATCTCTTTAGTCTTCTCTTCGTTTTCGCATGCAAGTAAAACGCTTGCTTCCCTGTGTGAAAGACCTTTGCGCTGCTTGGCTTTTTCAAGTATTTCATCTATAAGCTTCAGATTATCTTTATTATCATCTGCATATTTCAGAGTTTCAAGTATTTCGGCGTCGTTGATGAATTCTTCCGCCTTCATTGATTTAACATTGTATTCCATTCTGATAATCTCCTCTGTCGGTAACAATTTCGCATCCGGTTTTTTTGATTCTCCGGGCAAGGCACTCTATACAGGCGGCCGCCTCATCGCCGGTACATATTTTATTATCATAAAGCATATATTTTTTTCTGGTCTTTACCGGAGAAAGATTAGGCATCAGAACATTAGCTCCGGCAAGTATTCCTTTTTCTCTTCCGAGCGGATCGGCTGTCCCAAGCGCAGTAGTTGCGGGAATGAGAGCCTGCGGAAGAGTAAGACGGATAAGTGAAATCAAAAACAAAGTCATCTCCGAACTTCCGGCTGCCATATCCTTAAAGGGAGTGTCTTTATGAGGCAGAAATGGTCCTATGCCTATCATCTGAGGATTCAGTTTTTTGAGAAAAACCAATTCTCCCGCAAGATCTGCATTTGTCTGATACGGTGAGCCGACCATAAATCCTGCGCCCGTCTGATATCCGAGACGTTTTAAATCCTCAAGGCATCTGAGCCTGTTTTCATAACTCATTGCCGGCGGATGAAGCTTTTTGTAATGATCGGGATTGCATGTCTCATGCCTTAACAGATATCTGTCGGCTCCGGCCTGTCTGAGTTTTTTATAGCTTTCGGAGCTTCTTTCCCCGAGAGAAAGCGTAACCGCACAATCCGGGAATTCTTTTTTGATATTCTCAATTACAAAGCAAAAATCATCATCGGTATAATGTGCATCTTCTCCGCCCTGTAAAACGAATGTCCTGAATCCGAGAGAATAGCCCTGTTTTGCGCAGTCAATAATCTCATCCGGAGTAAGACGGAATCTTTCAAGATTATTGTTTCCTGCTCTTATACCGCAGTAATAGCAGTTATTCCTGCAGTAATTTGAAAACTCAATAAGACCGCGGATAAAGACTTTGTTTCCGTAGTATTTTCGCCTGACAGCAAATGCTCTTTCATAAGCATATTCCCGGATGGTTTCTCTGTTTTCAATCAGCAGCAGATATTCATCCTGAGTTAGTATGTTTTGTCTTTCAAGGCGGTCAATAAGTGGTTTATACATTTGAAAATGCAGCTTTTGATGATACTCCGTCAAGCTTGCCGATTTTACCGCAGAGAGAATTTATTGAATTCATATCAGCATCGATAACGATGGTGATGCAGTTGATATTCTTGGCTTTGTAAGGAATACCCATTCTGCCGATAATAAAATCACCGTACTGAGATAGAATTTCATTAAGCTCTGCCACACTGTTGAGATTTTCAACTATAATTCCTATAACTGCTACTTTTGTTTCCATGATTAAACCTCCGAAAAAATAATGTGCGTCCCGAAGGACGCACAATTTGACATTAATTATCAGCTTAGGGTCAGAATGTGTCTTTCCTTCAGTCCTCATGTATTATATCATCAAAACGGACTGATTGCAACACTTATTTGGTATGTTTCATATTTGTTAACATATAATTAATTACCTATTTTTAAGTTGAAATTATTATAAAATTAAATTATAATAAAACTATAATTTTTGAAATTGTTATTTTTGGAGATAAAATGAAAACTGTCATTAAGTTAACGAGTATTCTACTCTCGATAATAATCCTTGCGATGTCTGCTCCGTCTGTTTTTTCAGCTGAAAGTCCCGATTATTTTGTGAACGGCGATACTGAAACGTCAGGCGGCGGTAAATATTATTTCCTTGACGAGGAAGGCAGGATTTTCGAGGGTATTCCGGATGTAGCCGAACGCAACTATATATCCGATTATTCTTTTGACAGAATCGCTTATTACAATGGTTCAATATATGCGAGTAACGGTTCAGGAATTTATAATGTTTCTCTTAAAAACGGAAAATTTGAAACGGTTTATTACTCGGGAAAAAATGTTGACAGGTTTTCTCTATCGGACGGCAGTCTCTATATCCTTGATTCCGGTACAGTCCTGAAACTTAACCTCAGTTCAAATAAAGCCGGCGATGTGCTTGATGAATCCGGTATTACAAGCATGTGGCTGGATGCGCCCTATGTGCTGTCATATATGACTGACGGCAG
>CADBOL010000192.1 GCA_902796295.1 Oscillospiraceae bacterium | reverse complement strand
TTGCAGAAATCCGGCGTATCTCAAGGATAACGGCCTTTCCCAGCCGAATTACAGACTGCCGGAAGCCAATATTTATTATGACGCGCGTCTTGAAATTGGCGACTGGCTTTCCCCGGACTTTGATGACAGCGCGTGGGAAAAAGCTTGCGAAAACGGGAAAGGCGGATGCGCCCCGTGGGGCACTCTGTATCCCAGGGGCATCCCTCAGCTTAAAGATTACGGCCTGAAGGATTATGAGAATTCAGACGCTTACAAAGGCAAAACTATAAATACAAAAAAGACGGTTACTCTTGATATTCCTTATAACGCGCAGTGCACGCCCTATTTCAAAATCAAGTCGGCGGCGGGCAAAAAGATAAGAATTCTGACAGAGAATACTTTTCTCGGCGCGGTAAGCGATACTTATATCACCAAAGACGGTGAGCAGGAGTTTGAGGCGCTCGGATGGTTCAACGGCGAGCATATAACATATCAGATTCCTGCCGGTGTCACAATCCTTGAGCTCAAATACAGAGAGAGCGGTTACAACACGGAGTTTTCCGGCCTGTTTGAATGCAAAGACGAAAAACTGAATACGCTCTGGCAGAAATCGCTGCGTACCCTTTATGTCACAATGCGTGATAACTATATGGACTGCCCCGACAGAGAAAGAGCGCAGTGGTGGGGCGATGTCACAAACGAGATGGCAATGACGATGTATTGCCTTGACTCAAACGCTTATCTGCTCTATCAGAAAGGCGTTGCCTGCATGCTCGGTCACGTTGACGAAACCAACGTGCTGCAGACTGTTGTGCCGTCTACCGACAGTTTCTTCGAGCTTCCCGTTCAGCAGCTCGCCGGAATCTGCGGCTTCTGGACATATTATATGTATACCGGAGACAGGGAGTTTCTTGAGTCGGTTTATGACGCGGCGCTAAACTATGTGAATCTGTGGAAAATCTCAGACAGCAATCTGGTTGAGCATCGCTCTGGCTCATGGGACTGGCTTGACTGGGGCAGCTTTGCCGATGTGGCCGCGATAGAGAATGCCTGGTATTATTTTGCTCTCTCCTGCATAAAGAATATGGCAGAGGTTACCGGAAAAAACAGCGATGATATCTCATCTGCAATGGGCAGGATAAAAGAGGGCTATGAATCACTCTGGACAAAGAAGGGATATAAAAGCGCCGGAGTTCTCGCGCCTGATGACAGAGCAAACGCCCTTGCGGTTATTTCGGGTCTTGCGGGTGAGGATAAATATGATGTGATTACTTCCGTTCTCACAAAAACAATGAATTCAAGCCCGTATATGGAGTTTTATGTGCTTGAGGCCCTTTGCCGTATGGATAAATATGACGAGGCAAGGAGCAGGATGCTGCAGAGATACGGCAAAATGATAAAAGAGGATTATTCCACTCTCTGGGAAAACTGGATTAAGGAAGAGGGCACGTCGAATCACGCCTGGACCGGCGGTCCGCTGGTCATTATGAGCAAATACTTTGCGGGAATAAGACCGCTGAAAGCGGGATATGAGGAATTCATTATCAAGCCGCAGTTATCCGGGCCCGACACGGTAAAATGCATTGTCCCGTCAGTTAAGGGATATATCCGCGTGACAGAAACAAAAACGGAGAGCGGATTCAGCCTTGATGCCGAAGTGCCGGAAAACACTACCGCTGTTATTTATGTCCCGTACAGCGCCGGTCAGACGGTAAAGCTCAACGGCAGCGTGATTTACACGGATTCCGGCTTCACCGGTACCGGCGCGGCTGACTTTGTCGAAGCCGGCGGCGGATTCGCCGTGTTCTCGGTAAAATCAAGTGAGAATAACAGTTTTCGCTTTGAGGCGGAGGGGTAAACCGAGAGTATTTCAATGCAATATCTTTCATAATTGCCGGTGAATAATCAAAACCGAAAAAAAGCGGACGTTAAACTTGAAGAAATCTAAAAAATCGGCAGCGGCTCTCAAACGGGAGCCGCTGCCTGTTTGTATTATATTTACTTAAGTTGTATAATCGGATGTGTCACATGTATAGCCTGTAACCTGCAGGAATGCAGGCTATAACAGCTTGTAAATGATTGAAACCCGGCAGAATAATTTGTTAATTATTTATTCTCCGCTTCCACTCTCATCTTTTGCAATTCTTCCAGCATTTCCGCCTGCTTATCTTCGGTGAGCGCGTAGTGGTGAATGGGCAGAGCCTGAAGAATGCAGCCTGCGGCGGGAATGAGTGTAATTAAAATGAGCATAGCCTTGGTAATCTGCGGATATGCCGCGGCAAAATCCAGGCTGAATTCCATACCCCGTGCCGATGCCTCCGAAATCTTTAAGGTGAGTGAATTTATGGTATCGGTGTAATTTACCAATGAGAAAATAAGGTTGGTAATAACCGCTGTTATGGCGGCGGTAAGCTTTGCCGTAAAGTTCAGACCGGAGAAGAAAACACCGTCGTTTCTTTTGCCCGTTTTATATTCCATATAGTCAACACTGTCGGCTACCATCGTGGTGTTATAAACAGTTGTAAAGCCCGTTAAAAATCCGCCTGCGAACAGCATGACAGCCATAAATACTATGCTCTTATAGCCGATTAAAAATATTAAAATATAAGGCACTGCGTTAAGATAGGATGTAGCAAGATAAACCCTTTTCTTGCCGAATTTTTTGGCAACGCCGGTGCTGATATTCATTGAAATTATCATACCTATAAGGAACGGTCCGCCGAGCTTGACCAGCCAGAGCGTTTCATCGCCGCCGTTACCGAGCACCCATTTGCAGAAATAGATGCCTGCGGTGAGCATAATGGTTTTTGTGCAGCCTAAAATATTGGAGGCTACCGCTCTTATGAAAAGCTTGTTCTGCCACATAAGCTTTAAGTTTTCTTTAAGCCCCGTATCCTTTTCTTTGGGCGCCTGAACGATTCTCTCCCTGATGAATGGGAAGGGCAGGCGGAACAGAATGCCGCCCACAACAGCTATGGCAATAACCGCCAGCAGATAGCCCTGAGGCTCTGAAAAATAGGCAAGCGATGAATTGGCCTTGCCGGTGTTGGCAAACAGCCCCAGATTGAGAGCGCCGAATAAATCTTTAACCGGGTAAAATGCAACCACCGAAATTCCCGCTATGCTTGAAACGGTTCTTGCGGCGGAAATAAGCTTTGCGCGTTTTTGCTCATCGGGAGTCATCAGAGATGTAACGCCCCACAGCGGAATGTCGCCCAAGGTGTATAATGTTTCCCAAATAAGAAAGCTTAAAATAACATATATAATCTTTACCGCAAC
>CADBOL010000191.1 GCA_902796295.1 Oscillospiraceae bacterium | reverse complement strand
GTGAGAGTCCCCTTGAATGAATCGGGAGCAGTCAATACATTGAGCATTTTGTTTCTCCGTTAATTCTCGGCTGATGCTCTTCTGATATATCTCTTGAAGAAGGCGATGCCGGGGCCTATTGCGGAAACGGGGATTCTTTCATTTGTGCCGTGAGTGCACAGAAGCAGGTCTATGCCCGCCTTGTAGGGCGAATATCTGTAAATGTTTTCGCAGATGGGCTCATATGTGCAGGCGTCTGTACCGCCCATTACGAGATACGGCGCGACAATATTGTCGCTGCTTTCCTGCATGCAGAGCTCTTCGATAATCTTAAAGGGTCTTGAATCGGTGGGGGAGATAGCAGACGCCTCTTTTTTCTTGAGGCATTTGACTTCTATATCCTTGTTGCGTACGCATTTGCGGATATGCTTCTCAACATCCTCGGTGGTAACTCCGGGCATCATACGGAAGTTGACTGTGACGGTGGACTTCTGAGGCAGAACATTTGCCGCCGGGCTGCCGGAAACCATAGTGACGCCGGTCGTTGTTCTTATCATACTCGCGGCGGGAGGAATCTGTTTCATAACCGCTTTGATAACGGGCTTGAGCGCAGGCAGATTGCAGGTGACAAGGCGCACGGGATATGTGCAGTTTTTGCCGATATTGGTGAAAAGATCAACGAGGAAAGGTCTGAGCTCAGATGAGAACTGATGGTTTTCGAGATCTCTTATCACATTGGCGAGCTCGCCGACTCCCGAATGCTTGGGAGGCTGTGAAGAGTGACCGCCCTTTGCGTTGACGCTGATTTCAAAATCTGCGTATCCTTTTTCGGCAATGCCTATACCGCAGAGGTATTTATTGTTGAGCACTCCCTTGACGTTTACGGGAAGCATCGCGCCGCCCTCGTCGATAATGGAGTCAAGATGGATTCCTCTCGCTTTGAGAGTTTCCATTATGGATTTTGCACCGCCCGTTTCGTTGGCGACAACTTCCTCATCCTGGCCGAAGAGCAGATAGACATCTCTCTCGGGCTCAAAGCCCTCCGCGAGGAGCGCCTCAACTGCCTCCATGACACCCATAAGGTGGTTTTTCATATCGAGAGCGCCTCTGCCCCAGATGAATTCACCGTCATTGAAGCCGCTGAAGCCGGGATGAGTCCAGTCATCCTCGGTGCCGCTTGAGATGGGAACGACATCCTGATGGGAGAGCAGGGCTATCGGGTCGAGATCGCTTCTTTTGCCCTTCCAGTGATATATGAGACTTGCCTCTTCGATAATCTCCTTCTCAAGCTTTTCGTGGATGAGAGGGAAGGTTTCATCGAGAAACTCGTGGAATTTATAAAACTGAGAAAAATCAACTTTTTCTTTTTCGGGGTAGCTGACTGTCGGAATCGAAAGCGCCTTGCTCAGATGCTCGCAGGCTTTTTCAACATCGATGTTTTCTTCAGAGAGAGTGCCCCAGTCCTTCTTTTCGGGGACGAATTTTGCCGCTCTGACTGCGTTGATTCCGGCGAGCGCTCCGGCTGTGCCGAGAATGGAATATTTAATCGCTTTTTTCATTGATTCTCCGCCTTTCGTTATTTCTTATGCAGTTTATTATAGATTATATTATAGTAAATTTCAATAGGTAATGTCAGCGGGCATCATTGAGGAATTTTTCGACATTTTCCCTGTGAGGAATTGTTTCCGCCGCGCCGTACTTTGTCACCTCTATCGCCGAGGCGGCGCAGCCGGTCAGAAGCGCCTTCCCGGGCTCCGTGCCCGAAAGAAGCTCGTAAAGGCAGTAGCCGGTGAAGGTGTCGCCGGCGCCCGTAGTGTCGACGGCATTGACTATGAAAGCCGGGCAGGAGACGGTGTCTTCCCCGTTATAATAAACCGCGCCGTCCGCTCCGAGGGTGAGGATTATTTCTTTGCATCCGAGAGCGAGCAGGGCTTTGAGTACTCTTTCTGTTCCGGCCTCTCCGGTTATGGATTTTCCCTCGTATTCATTGAGTATCAGAATATCGACGCAGGAATAATCAATGTTTTTCAGTTTGTCAACATAGGGAGAGGGATTGAAAGCGGTTTTTATGCCGAGAGAGTGCGCCCTCTCAAGCATATACTCAACGCAGGATGTTTCATACTGCATGAGCAACAGGTCCGCATCGCGGTGTTTTGCGAGAAGCCTGTCGCAGTAATCTTCGGTTATTTCGCGGTTTGCCCCGCCGAAGAGAATCATCTGATTCTGACCCTGAGGGTCCGTTTCTATTATGGTGTGGCCCGTATATTCGCCCGAAGAATCGATACCTGAAATGTCTATACCGTTTTTTTCAAGATAACCGGTGAGATATCCGCCGTCCGCTCCGACCTTGCCGCCCACAATGACATCCGCGCCTGCGAAGGCAAAGGCGAGCGCCTGGTTGAGCCCTTTGCCGCCGACATGGATTTCATAACCCTCACAATAGAGAGTTTCGCCCTTTTCGGGAAGATGCGGCATTTTATAGACTTTATCGATATTGAATGAGCCGAAAACAAGAATTTTCATTCCTCATCCGCCCCTTTCAGGAGATTTCTGAATTTTATGATATTTTCAGTCAGATCGCCCGGCCCGAGTATGCTCGAGGTACCGACCACGAATATATCCGCGCCCGCTTTTCTCATGAGCGGAGCCTTTTCGTAATTAACATTGCCGTCAACCTCAATATTTATATCCGCATGGGCGGAATCATCAAGAAGCTTTCTGAGCGCCGTGATTCTTTCAAGAGAGCCCTCGACCATCTTTTGCCCGGCGAATCCCGGCCGGACGGTCATCAGAAGCACTCCGTCAATATTGTCAATGAATCTCATCACCGTATCAACCGGAGTGCCGGGATTGATCGCGAGAAAAGGTCTTGCCCCGCTCTCTTTGATTTTTATAAGCGCAAGGCGTGTGTTTTCCTCACTGTCACTCTCAAAGTGCACAGACACGACATCGCCCTCCCCGAAGGGAAAAGCGTCAAGTTTGCCGAGAGGTTTCGTCACCATCAGATGAATGTCGAGCGGGATGCCGGTGCGCGCTTTCATACGCCTGCAGTAATCTGTGCCGAGGCAGAAATTCGGCACGAACTCTCCGTCCATCACATCGATGTGAAGGTATTCTATTGAGTTTTTCTCCATACCGGCAATTATCTCTTCAAGTCTGAAAATATCCGCGCACATAAGCGACGGGGAAACGGCAGATTTAAGCATATCACACCTCTGAAAAAAGGAACACCGGATTCAACCGGTGTTCCGAATCAAATCTTTATTTTATTTTAACAGACACGCAAAAGATATTCAAGCTTTTATTCCACATCGCCGGTCAGCTCATTGCCGTCATAATCAATGACGAGCGTTGAGCCGGGAGCCGGGTCTTTTGCTATTATGAGCTTTGCCGCGAGAGTTTCGACTCTTGACTGAAGGAATCTCTTGAGCGGTCTCGCACCGTACTGCGGGTCGTAGCCCTCATCGGCTATGTATTCCTTCGCCTTGTCGGTTATCCTGAGCTTCAGCTGTCTGCCTTCAAGACGCGCTCTGAGTTCATCAATGAGCAGCTCGATTATGCCGCCGATATTCTCACGGGTGAGCGGTTTGTAAAATACCGTTTCATCAATCCTGTTGAGAAATTCCGGCCTGAATGAATTTCTGAGCAGCATCGTGACATTCTCTCTCGCGCTCTCGCTTATCTCACCGTTTTCGATACCGTCAAGGATGATGTCGGAGCCGAGATTTGAAGTCATGATGATAATGGTGTTTTTGAAATCAACGGTCCTTCCCTGAGAGTCGGTGATTCTGCCGTCATCGAGCACCTGAAGCAGAACGTTGAATATATCGGGGTGCGCCTTTTCAATCTCATCAAAGAGAACTACGCTGTAAGGCCTGCGCCTGACCGCCTCGGTCAGCTGACCGCCCTCGTCATATCCGACGTATCCCGGAGGCGCTCCGATAAGTCTCGACACGGAGAATTTTTCCATATATTCACTCATGTCGATTCTCACCATATTATGCTCATCGTCAAAGAGCGCCTGAGCCAGAGCTTTGGCGAGCTCGGTTTTGCCGACACCGGTGGGGCCGAGGAAGAGGAATGAACCTATCGGCTTGCCCGGGTCTTTGATACCGGCTCTCGAGCGCAGGATTGCCTCGCAGACCTTCTGCACTGCCTCATCCTGACCTATAACTCTCTTATGCAGTATTCCGTCAAGGTGAAGGAGCTTGTCTCTCTCGCTCTCAACCAGCTTTGAAACGGGCACTCCGCTCCAGCGTGATACTATCTTTGCAATCTCCTCATCGGTAACCTTGTCGCGCAATATGGAGGAGCCGTTTTCGCTGTCCGCTTTTTTCTCCTCCTCCTCAAGCTGCTGCTGAAGGGCGGGAAGCTTGCCGTATTTGAGCTGAGCGAGCTTTTCGAGATTATATTCATTCTGAGCTTTTTCAATCTGTGAGTTTATATTCTCTATCTCGCTTCTGAGCTCTCTGACTTTTCCGATTGAGGATTTTTCGTTTTCCCATTTTGCCTTGAGTGAATTGAATTCGTCGCGAAGCTGTGCGAGCTCGTCTCTTATCTGCGAAAGATGCTCGACGGAGAGCTTGTCGGTCTCCTTTTTGAGAGCCTCCTCCTCAATCTCGAGCTGCATTATCTTATGAGAAATCTCATCGAGCTCCGAGGGCATCGAATCAATCTCCGTTTTTATCGTGGCGCACGCCTCATCAACGAGGTCAATCGCCTTGTCGGGCAGGAATCTGTCGCTGATATATCTGTCGGAGAGTGTTGCCGCGGCAATCAGGGCGTTATCCTGGATTTTTACGCCGTGATAGACCTCATATCTCTCTTTGAGACCTCTGAGAATCGAGATTGTGTCTTCGACTGTCGGCTCGTCAATCATAACGGGCTGGAATCTTCTCTCGAGGGCGGCGTCTTTCTCAATATACTGTCTGTATTCGTTGAGCGTGGTCGCGCCTATGCAGTGAAGCTCGCCTCTTGCGAGCATTGGCTTTAAGATGTTGCCGGCATCCATCGCGCCGTCTGTCTTGCCCGCGCCGACTATAAGGTGAAGCTCATCAATAAAGAGGATTATCCTGCCGTCGCTCTTCTGAATCTCTGTCAGCACGGCTTTGAGACGCTCCTCAAACTCGCCTCTGTATTTTGCGCCCGCGACGAGTGAGCCCATATCGAGCGAAAACAGAGTCCTGTCTTTGAGCCTGTCGGGCACATCGCCCTTGATTATCCTCTGCGCGAGGCCCT
>CADBOL010000190.1 GCA_902796295.1 Oscillospiraceae bacterium | reverse complement strand
CGTCAACAACATTGGCATTCGGCTCAAAATCAATTTTCCACACTCCGTCTTCGTGACCTGTTGCAGCGATTGATTCGGTTTTATAGATAACACCGCAGCGCTCGCAGGCACAGACTTTTTCGCCGGAGTGTGTGCAGTCGGCGGCTGTTGTAACCGTCCAGGTTTCCCCTGTGTGACCGAGAGGCTCGATTTCTCTTTTATCTGTTATTTCACCGCATCTCTTGCAGTAGCAGCGTTCCTCACCGGAAGTTGTGCAACCGGCTATTTTATGCTTGTACCAGACACTATCATCATGACCGAAAGCGTCAATAACCTGTGTGCCCGTAACAGTGCCGCAGGTTGCACAGTATCCGGTCTTTTCACCGGCGGCTGTACAGGTGGCGGGAGTGGTTATAGCCCAGACCGAGTTTTCGGCATCGGTATGACCCGCAGGAGCTATCTCGGTTGTAGTATAACATACTCCGCACTCGGAGCAGAAAGTTCCCTTCTGACCGTAAGCGGTACAGGTCGCCTCTTTTATAGTGGCGGTACGGCCGGGAGTATGGGAATGTGCGAGAAAACTCTTGGTCTCAAGCACATAACCGCATTTTTTACAGTATCTGCTCATCTGACCATCGTGCTCGTTAGTCGCCTCAAAATCAACCTTCCAGACACCTTCGTCATGGCCGGTTTTGCTGAGCACTCTGACTTTTGTAGGAGCACCGCAAACGGAACATACCGTAACCGCCTGACCGTCCTTTGTACAGGTCGCAAGCTGGGTTATTACTTCCACACCGTCCGTGTGACCTTTCGGATTGGTATACTTCCATTCACTTGCACCGCAAGTTGTACAAGTGATTTGCTCGTACCCTTGCGTTGTACATGTCGCAGGATACTCGAAATATACATATTCCTGATAGACGTCACTGTGATTGTTTGTGTGGCCGGATTTCCAATCATCTAAAATATCCGCCGAGGCCTCAATCGGAACAAAACCGATTGAAACCGCACCGACACTCAAAATGAGCGCCAGCGCAAATGACAAAACTCTTTTGGACATTTGCTTTCCTCCTTAAATAAAAAAATCGTGTAAATGCAAAACGATTTACACGACTAATAATAACTATTTAAAAATGGGAGCAAGAAAACAGGGCAGAAAAGCTCCTGCCCAAAATGAGGGTCTTTTATTCAGGCTCTCTGAATGTTCTGATGTCAAAAAAACACACCCCTACAACTCACTATATGGTATATTATCACATTATTATTTAAATTTCAATACTATATTTAGTAAAAGTAATTATTTTTTGGAATTCTCTTCGGGAATTATTTTCCAGTGCAATAATGAAATTGAAAAATCAGCAAATATATGCTATAATCAAAATAGATAAAAACAATTGTTTGTAAACACTCACAATCATCGGAGGTATAATTATGGTTATAAAATCTTCAGAATGTAAAACGGAAAACAGGGAGCATATGCGCGGCGGTGAAGGTGTGGTAAAAATCACACATTTCTGCGGCAAAGAGGAGCTTCTTGATAAAGGCAGATTTTTCGCGAGGATTACTCTTGAGCCGGGCTGTTCGATAGGCGAGCATATTCACGAGGGCGACAGCGAGATATTCATTGTTGAGCGCGGATGCCCGACGTATAATGACGGCGGCACCGAGGTTGAGGCAAAGCCGGGCGATGTGCTAATCTGCCCCGCCGAGACAGGGCATTCAATTGCCAACCATACCGGTGAAACAGTTGATATTATTGCATTAATAGTCTACGCCTGAAAGGCGTAACCGGTATTATCGGGGAGAGAGAAAATGTATATCACAGTAAATGGTATCAGACTCTATTATGAAAAAACAGGGGAGGGCCGTCCTCTCGTAATGGTTCACTGCAACAGTATGGACCATAGAATATTTCGCAAAGCCGTTAAGGTGCTCAGCGGGCGCTTCACGGTTTACTGCCCCGATTCGCGCGATCACGGCAAAAGCGAAAAGGTCAAAACTCTCCACTATGAAGATATGGCCGAGGATATGGCTGAATTTATCAAAGCTCTCGAGCTTGAAAAGCCTGTATTTTACGGATTCTCGGACGGCGGAATAATCGGCCTTATTCTTGCTTACAGATATCCCGATATGCTTTCTGCGCTCATAGTCAGCGGAGCGAGTCTGAATCCTGACAGCACAAAGGATCTGCCGATGAAATTTTTTAAGCTGTGGAGTCATGTAGACCGCAGCGATAAAATGCAGATTATGATGCGCGAGCCGGATATCACGGATGAGATTCTCAGCGGGATACGAGTCCCGACATTTGTGACTGCCGGCGAGAGAGATGTGATAAAGCTCTCTCACACGCAGCATATTGCTCAGACAATACCCGGTGCCTCGCTCATGATTTTTCCAAAAACAGGGCATACCGGATATATTATGAACAGCGATAAAATTGCGCACTATATTCTTTCTGTCATACCTGAATGATGACAGATTAACGGGGGCGGATATATGTTTTACAGAGCGGAAAACGAGCTCAGGGAAATAGCTTTTGAAGAGATTGACAGTTCGGTTCTGACGATAGGAATTATAAGCGGTGAGGAGCTTGACGAGTATAAAGAAAAGCTCGGCTTTTCCGATTCCTCGGCAGAAAAGTGCAAGAGCGCGAACCCTCTTTTCAGAACCGAGGTAGAGGTTCACGGTCAATACTCATTTACCGAACTGCGTGTTCCGAACGGAAGCGGAGACGATGATTATATCGCACTGTTTCTGAAAAAGAATCTGATCCTCATAGTTGACATTTTTGACCGTGACGGCTCTACGATGGAAATTTTCCGCCGCGTCATCAGCAGGTTCCCCGCCGAAAAAATCAACACGGCAAAGGTGGTATGCGCCTTTATGGAATCTCTCGTTTCAGACAGCGGCGCCATAATTGAAAAGGCGCGTAATGAGCTCGTTAAAATGGAAGAGAGAATTATAAATGATGACGCAGACGAGCAATTCAATATTGAACTGCTCGATATAAAAAAGGATTTGCTCAAATTCAATAATTATTACGAGCAGCTTCTTGATATAGCCGAAACTCTGAGCGACAATGACAATGATATTTTCCTCGAGGATGAAGTAATCTATGTTTCAAATCTTCAGAATAAATTACAGAGGATTGTAAATGATATTGATTCTCTTGAAAACTCCGCCGATCACATAGGCGACGCTTATTCTTCCTCGCTGGATCTCAAGCTCAATCACTCGATGAAATTTTTTACCGTGATTACAACGATATTCTTCCCGCTGACGATTATCGTCGGATGGTACGGTATGAACTTTGTGAATATGCCGGAGCTTCACTGGAAATACGGATATCTTTTTGTAATCGGTCTTTCGGCGGCAATAGTTTGCGCAATGGTATTTGTAGGAAAAAAACGCAAGTGGTTCTGAGCTTTGGCTTGGCATTTAAGCGAAAAACAAACAGACATAGCAAAAAGCTCGCCGTTTCGGCGGGCTTTTTCAGTTAGCAGTTAGCAGGGAGCAGTTAGCAGTTTCGGGTCGCGCTTACGCGCTCCGGATTATTATGAGCGAAGCGAGTAACAAGGTTCTGAACGCACAGCGTTCAGGTTCTTATATTGTCTGTTTTCGTCTTCTTTTCTCGCTCGCCTCGTCGTCACAAGCTCCATATCTTTCGCGCCTGCGCCTTCAAAATATGTTTGCGCGGGCTCTCAATCATTTCGCTGCTCCTCCTCTCCCCAAAAAGTCTTGCAGACTTTCTGTGGGCCCCGGGATGTACTGTCTTCACTCGAAAATAAGCCGTTTTCATCTTAACTGCCGTCGCCGGCCGGTCATTTAAGCGAAAAACAAGTAGGGCGCGGATACATCCGCGCCGCAAGTCAGCAGTTAGCAGGGAGCAGTTAGCAGTTGACGGTTACTACGCTCCGAATTATGATTTTATAAAGGCCTGCGGGTTTCGAATGATTCCCGCAAGCCTTTTTAGCTTGAAAATGATAAGATTTTTAAAATCGAATCTTTGAAATTCTTCCCCTTAATGGGAAGCTGTCGGATGAGGCGGAAAATATACTCATCGCAAGTTTATACTGCCTTACATCTGACCGAAAAGATGTGCAAAGAAATATGCAATATTATGGAATATCAGAGTGAAAAATCCTATAAAACCTTCATGAGACTCGTGACAGTAGGGGCAACCGTCTTCGGTAACTGTTACTGTTGCCTCGAGAGCTTCGGAATCCCCTCCGTAAGCGTTTTCCGCCACCACGCTGACGGTGTAGTCGCCTTTCGGCAAGCCGAAAAGATTGAGCTCGATTTCATCCTGCTCAACCGCG
>CADBOL010000189.1 GCA_902796295.1 Oscillospiraceae bacterium | reverse complement strand
TTTTCCTGTTTTCATTATCCTCAGACAGGCTTATTTTCGGCAGCACCT
This sequence comes from Oscillospiraceae bacterium, assembly GCA_902796295.1. Lineage (GTDB taxonomy): Bacteria > Bacillota > Clostridia > Oscillospirales > Acutalibacteraceae > CAG-177. The sequence goes on along the minus strand of CADBOL010000189.1, from coordinate 3,663 downwards.
CAATCTGCCAGCCGTTTTCCATCTGAATCAGGCCGACATAATTCTTCAGACTTATTACGTCGCCGACAGGCTTTTTCACGGAAAAACGCATAAAATCCAAAGCATCGGCTTCTTCGCTGTTATCATCGGAGAATTCGCGGACGAAATCACACAGGTCTTTGAATATCCCGGAAGGCAGGCATTTATACGTTGTTCCGTTGATGGTTTCAACATCGGCGGAATAACTCTTGCCGCTTCTGCTTATTATTGAGTCATACTCTTTAACCTGCAGGTATTTATCCACTATTCTCACCTCTTTTTAAATGATTTTTTTATAACTCTCCATGTTATCAAAAGCTTTTTCGTTTATTGTGTATCTTTTTTCCGCTATATCGGTTACTGCGCTGAAATCGGATTTGAACAATTGACTTTCCACGTTATCTTCCCATACAAACTGAAGCTCTCTGTCTTTCCCGTCATCTCCGAGTACCATTCTGATTTTGCGGTAGTCTTCATAAAAGTATTCCTGAAGAAGAGGGATAATCTTTTCTTTAAAGATTAATGCCAGGGTACCTATTGAAGGATAATCCTTCAGCTTAGTGAAAAAGGCGTGGCCGATTGTGTGCTCTCTGTCATAGAGGAAGATTATTCTCTCGTTGATTATCTCGAGCATTTGAGCAACATCAAAGCCGTCTACATAACCCGCACCTATTTTACGTAGCACTTTTGCATCGGGCATCATTTCAACGAATTGAAATCTTCTGCGAAGAGCGGTATCCATAAGTGCAATTGACCTATCCGCAGTATTCATTGTACCTAAGATGTATACGTTGTTGGGTATACTGAACTCTTCGCCGGAATAAGGCAGTATAGCCGATGCGGCTTCCAAACAGCCCTTGCGTTTGGTGTCTTCCATAAGGGTTATAAGCTCACCGAATATCTTTGAAATGTTACCTCTGTTAATTTCGTCAATTATAAAGACATACGGCTTTTCCTCATTTTGAACAATTGATGTGCTTCCGCTCGTTACAAAACGCAGCAGTTCATCCTTGTTTATATGCGGCGCTCTTGCTACTGTTGCTCTATGAAGGATCTTGCCATTGTTATATGGCATAATTTTTTCTGAGATTCCCGTTGCAAGCCATTTGACATTTCTCGTTGTAGTGTTTGAATCACTATCAAGAACATATGCCTCATCATCTAAAACTATTGCTATCCCATTAATGACAGATCTTGAAGTAACTGAAGTTACAATCATATCGCCTTTCCGAATATCATTTACAAATGGGCTTGCTCCTTCTTCATCAAAAGCAAAATCAATTCTGATGCGTCCGTTTTCAAAACAATCTTGAATAACAGATTCCTTTATTTTCACTTCCCAGACCATTGTGTCTCCAGGAACACTAATCTCTTCGGATGTATTTATTTTTACGCTATGAGCTTTTTTACAGAACGCTTTGAAAATACCGTCTTTAATGTCATACTTGATATTGCCATTTTCATCTGTTTCAGGCTTGATTCCTTCGATAAATTCTTCATAGCCGTAGGACTGATGAAAAGTAGTAAAAGCAATCTGGCCAGCCGCTTTCAGTTCATTATATCTTTCAATTACATCTGCATAATCCTCGTTACAGACATCTTTGAATTTTTTTCCTTCACATATAGCAACAGCATAATTAACTGAACTGTAAGTTTTGCCCGTTCCGGGTGGGCCGTAGAGAATCATGTTTTTGCTGTATTCCGTCATTGTTTCTTCACCACCTTGAGGTAAATATTTAAGTATGTCAAATTCTTTTAAAGCTTCATATAATGTCGGCCGCAGTTTCCAGACCCATACACCACTTTCATCGTTTTGAGCATCTCTACCGGTGTAGAGAATTCTCCATCTGCTTTCGGTTCCGTATTCATTAATCGGAATATTGTCAATTTTAACTGCATTTGTTATCCTTGCGGCAAGTTTAGTGCTGACTATGTTATAGAATCCTTGCGGTCTACCGTATTTTTTCTCCAGTTGGCTACAGGTTGCTTCCCCTCCAAGATTGAAAATGGAAGCCATAACCAGCAATGAATTAGCATCAAAGATGGATGAATCGTTTAAAAGTTCCAGCCATTTTTCTTTTGTTATTCCGGGATCAAAATCTTCCGGTAAAATCGGAGGCAAATCCAAAACATGTCTGTAATATGGTATGAGAGATTTAACCGCTTTCAGCATTTCTCTTTCAAAGAAGAGATTATCACTGTTGCCTTTGTTTATGTATTTGCTTATTTGAACTTTTCTATATTGCTTGCTAGCTATTTTACTTTTTATAGAAGCTAAAGGTTCATTCAACTTTTGAGGACGGCCCAATCGATTGCTTCCGGCAAAATAACTCAAGCCTTCTTTGGGATCTAATGGTAAATCCAAATGAGTGTGATATTTATTCATCACTTCATCTGATGTACCGTCATTTTTTATTTCTAGACTAATTCTAAAACAGGCTTCTGCATCGCTGAACATTTCAACAAATATCGAAATACTTATTGGGCTCGCTTCATAATCCTTGTATTTCATTTGTGCCCACAAATACTTACGAGTTTTTGTTCCTGAGCCATCAAGCCACGAAACAGGCAAGCACTTATCCAGGCCGAATTTTTCTGAACATAATTCAGCGATTTTCTTTATCTCGGATGTTGCTATCTGACCTTTATCTTTAATCTCATTAAGGCGGTGAAGCTCATTTGGATTAGTCTCCCCATCCGGATTGTGATATGGAATTTCTCTGTTGCGTTCGAGATAATCAAGAACACCTAAATAATCAATCATAGGTTTTTATCTTTCCTCCTCCTTAATAAATTAATCAGAGGTTTCTATTATTATATTATAATATACCTATGAATTAATTTCAAATATTAAATATCATTTTGCTTGTGATTTGCATATAAATACTATTTAAAAATCCGGACAGCCGATTTCGGTTATCCGGATTTACTGTTAAAAGAGTTTTATTATGCCGCGCGGGATCTTGACGCGACGGATTCAATGAGAGCTGCCAATCTGACAGCGATATCCTCGGCTTCCCTGAGGTCATTCTCTGTTCCGCCGAGTTTAAGGTAGAGCGCTTCAAGTTTTACGAGAAAATCACTCAGCAAATCAATGATGCGCTGTGAGATACCTGCTTTGATATTATCAAATACTCCGGAAACGGGATTCTGCCCTATAGCTTTAAATCTGTCTTTTGCGCAATTAATACCTTCGCCGATTCCGGCCGAAACACTTTCCGGCAGGGCAAATCCGGCGATATCAGCCGCGGAGGCGGTAACGCCGAAAAGCATGGTGAATACAAGCAGTATGCTGATGATTGATGCCAAACGTTTCATGTTATTACTCCTTTTCAATTAAAAAATATTGTCATCCGGATCTTCATCCGATTCTTCATCTGAATCTTCGTCCGGGTCTTCATCTGTGTCTTCTTCTGTATTATCTTCGGTCTCTTCCGACCCGGTCTCTTCTCCGGTTTCTTCCGGCTCAGCTTCTTCGTCTTCTCCGGGAACTTCTTCCGGTGTTTCATCCGGTTCTTCCGTTGAATCTTCTTTTGTCTCTTCTGTCTGACCTTCAGCCGCTTCCTCCTGCGGAATAAACTCTTCGGCTCCGCCGGCAGATGCTTTTCTCTTGAGAAGATAAAGCAGCCCGGCAACCGGAAGGGC
>CADBOL010000188.1 GCA_902796295.1 Oscillospiraceae bacterium | reverse complement strand
CGGAATTGAGCGCTCCGTCAACATAGCCCATTTCGCTTTTGAAATAATCCTCGGTCCATTTTGCCCAGGTGGTGCTTTTTCCGGAGAAATCCGCGAGGATAAAATTGTTGTCAATAATATGATTCATTATTCCTCTGCATGAATCACGCACTATCGCGTCAAGCTCCGGGTCGTCCGCGGTCAGCAGAAGGCGGGCGCACAGGAGATTGAGCATCTGTATAGTAATCTCATCACTGCTTGTATCCGCTTTATATGTGATATCGTTTTCCGTATAGCCTTCATCGGTGAAAAGATGCCTGAGCCGCTCCGGAACGGGCACGGTGCAGGGTACCTTAACCCCCACGCATCCTGTCTCGCGCGCATATGTGGTATCGAGGCAGGTGGCGTAATCGCCCTGCCTTTTGAAAAACAGGCCGTCATCGGGAACGGGCTCATCCGATGTCAGATATGTTCTCGCAACAAAGCCGTCGCCTCTGCCGTGAATGTGCATGAGCAGCAGACACGCCTCGAGAGCTCTGGTCGCCACTTTTTTCGCCTCGAGCGTTTCGGGGTTGTCGGCTCCCTTTTCTCTTTTGAGAGTGGCATATCTGAATACTTCGCCTATATCAAAGCAGGCGGTGAAGCCGCCGTCATTGTCGGAGTGCCCGTGTGAGTAAGCGCTTTCGAGAACTCCCGGCTGACGCAGCTGCTTCTGGCTTATCATTCCGTGGCGGTCCACGTATCTGAGGGTTTCATCAAGCAGGATGCGGCAGATTTCCATGGGAGAGAGCAGTCTCTCCTCAATGTATGTGACGCCGGATGAAGTCAGCACCCAGGCGTTTCTGCCGTCGGGAAGAACGGAAATGACATTGTTATCGGGCAGGTCTCTGTCGGCGGAATAATACATAATCCTGTCAAAATCATATTCCGCGTTTTTATCATATTTGGTAAGCCCTTTTTTTGAGCCGAACCATACCACTCCGTCGCCTTCGGCGCAGAGAGTGTATTCGCTCTTTTTACACGGCAGGGGATAAGGAAAATCCGTGAGATCGGGGGTTTCATTCCTTATCTCAAAGAGTTTTGCAGGCACATTCTTGTCATATCTTGAACAGAATGTGCTGTGCCTGATTGCATGTCTTCCGAGAGTGATTGAGTTTTTCATCATCCGCACCCGCTTTCCTACGTTTGTTTCAGATTAAATCTAATTGTGTTATTATTATCCGTTAACAAGCTTCCGGTGTCTCTTTCTTCCTGAGTGAGGAAAGGCCGACTCCCGCAAACGAAACGGCAAAACCGAAAACGCTTACAGCCGCCATAATAATGAAGACGGGGTTCCATCCGCCCTTCTGGGCCGCCACGCCGAGAGAATAGGTGGATATTGTGCTGCCGACATAGCAGAATGTATTGAGCAGACCCGCGGCGAAGCCGGAGCTTATCAGGGCGCGCCTGTCAAGCGGGAACATACTCGTGATTACATTATTGATCATCGCCATTATTGCGGAGACTGCCATAAACAATATCATTATAATCACAATGCTGTGTATTTTGAGAGTGAATATAATTCCCGCGCACATCACCGCGCTTATCGCAAAGAGCAGCAGATTCATAACACTGTGGGATTCAATCCTGTCGTGGATTTTCTTTATAACTCCCGCCGAGAGGGTTGCAACAAGAGGAAGCAGGAGCGTGAGCAGTATCGAGAATGACTGCGAGAGACCGAATTCCTCATAAAGCAGACTCGGCACCCAGGTGTTGATACCGTCTTTTATGAAGCCGTTTGCTATCCCCGCCAGAGCAATTGTCGCGATAACCGCAATAAAGATTTTCTTCCCCGCGCCGTTTCTTATACCGCTCTCTTCTTCCTTATCAAATACTATCTGAGGTTTGCCGTTGCCGTATGCAAAGAACCAGATAAAGGCCGTCGCAATCAGCATGGCCGAGGCGGTGAAAAATGTATATTTCCAGTTGAAATATTTGACGAATAAAGCCGAAAGCCCGTAGACAAGGAATGTGCCGAATGTATTCGGAGTGCTCATTACCATTATGGCCGTCGGCATCTTGCGTGTGCTGACATATTCCGATATGGTTTTGACGAGCGTGCTCCAGAGGATTGACTGAACGGCGCCGTTTGCGAGCCAGAGGTATTTCATAACGGAGATGTTTCCGGTAAACGGCATGAGGATATTAAGCACGGCGGAGGTTACAAGGGCAAAGAATACCATGATCCTGCTGTTGTATCTCTTTGAGAGAATTCCGTTGACAAGCTGACCTATGCCGTAGGCAAAGAAGAAAAACGAACCGACAAGACCGGCCTCGGGTTTCTCGATGCCGAGATCGCTGATAATTGCGACTATTGAAGCGGTGAAATTCAGCCGGCCCACGTAAGCTACGGCATACGCGAGCCAGCAGATAAAGATTATCCTGTTTTCTTTTTTTGCGTCAATCATTTATTGCCGAAAGCTTTTTCGAATCTTCTCATCGCCTCGGCAGTATTCTCTTTTGTCGAGAATGATGTCAGGCGGAAGTATCCTTTGCCGTTTTCGCCGAAGCCCTCGCCGG